>JAJXTI010000003.1:0-9701 GCA_021783915.1 bacterium | reverse complement strand
ACCATCCAGAATATAGGAAACAGACAGGTCAAGGTGATGATCAAAAGAAAAACATGGATTAACGTTGATTGAGTCACCCTCCAAAAAATGTACTTATTAACTTTCATTTGAATTGCCTTCTAAGCGTTTTTATTATGCTTGTTTTGCCTTGTCAGATAATTTTTTCATGATAAAAGAAACACAAACCAGGATCATCCCGAAAATAACTGCCTCGGCACAGGCATAACCAAACCGGTTCACATTCTGCATGGCTGAAAAAATACGGGTCACCGGTACATCCGTATGATTAACCAACCCTTCGTTGACCATGGCAATGATCAAAACGAAAACTTGCATGGACCCTAAAATCGTCAAGATTACAACCACCAAAATGACCGGTAACATCATAGGTATGGTAAAATTGGTTAATGTTTTCCAGGCACTGGCCCCATCGACCTTGGCCGCTTCGTAAAGCTGCTTATCAATCGTCTGTAACCCCGCTAAAAAAATAATAAAACCCCAGCCGAATCCTTTCCAGGAATGTACGATGGCAATGGTCGTTAAGGCTGTCTTAGGGTCTCCCAACCAATTGTGCACCAATTGAGGGAACCCGGAGGTATATAAAAAATGATTTAAAAGGCCGATATACTGGCCGTTTTGCATTTGGGGGTTCAAAATCCAATTCCAGATAAGACCAACCACAACTTCGGAAAGCACCGGCGGGATAAAAAATACCGCACGGTAAAAACGCTTCAAGCGGATTTCCCGGTCACAGGCCAGAGCCAGGGCAAAAGCCAATACATTCTGGAATGTCAAGGCGATGAGCGTGATATACCCTGCGTGCCAAATGGAATTCCACCAGAGATGATCACTCATTAATTCCTTGTAATTCGCTAAACCTATAAAATGCATAGGACCTATCCCCCTCCAATCATAAAAGGACAGGTTGATCATTTTGTAAAAAGGGTAAATATAAAAAATGCAAAAAATAGCAAAAGCAGGAAGGACAAAAAAGAAATTCTGCAGATTGTCCTTGAGAATGGCAGTAGCTTTGACTTTTGAATTCATCTTGAATAATTTCCTTTGGCCATCTGACGGTCTTTGACCTCCTGTACATCCTGGGCCACCTGCAACGGGGTCTTCTCTCCAATAATAATGTCCTGAATTCCTTTATCAAAAGCTTCACTGACCGAGGGGTCTTCATTCAACGGCCATATGTTCGGATGTGTGGACTGATCCATTCCCCTGGCAAATTCTTCCAAAATCGGAGAAATCACTGAGAGGGCTTCTTTGTTGGAAGGCAAATTGTTGGTCTCCTGGGCCAATACCACCTGCTGTTTTTTAGCGGTCAGCCATTTCAAAAAGGCGATGGCTTTATCTTTATTGGGCGAGCCTGCGTTAACCACAAAAGAAGATCCGGCACTTCCCCAAATTTTCAAAGGATATGCACTGCTGATCGGTGGTGGCGGCATGACTCCATAATCCAAATTTGGATTCATGTTATGGTAGACATTGACACACCATGAGCCGTTAAAAGCAAAGGCCGCGCGTTCCAGGGCAAAATCCTGCTCAGCATATTTATTGCCCTTAGTCACAATTCCGTCAATAAGAACCCCCTTATCACGCAATTCGGTAAAAATATTAAAAACTTTGATCCAATCAGGGTCCGTATACTTGACCTTCCCGCGATAGGTCGCAAAAATCTTCTCTTCTCCCATGATATTAAAGGCATAATTGGAAGCAAAACAATCCAACAGCCACAGCTCGCCCCAGCCGGAAACAAAGGGGGTTATCCCCACTCGCCTGAGGGCTTGCGCATCCTTGATGAATTCGTCAAAAGTCTTAGGGGGGGCATTGATACCCGCCTTACTCAGAAGTTTTTTATTATAAAGCATTTGTTCGTTAGTCACGTCAATGGGAACCCCATAGATGCCGGGCTTCACCCCATAAATATTTCCTGCTTCAAAACTCTTATCCGCCAACCCTTTATCGAACAGGCTATTTTTCCAGCTACCTCCATCAGCATCCATGGCATCAGTCAAATCAGCAACCAACCCTGCTTTGATAAAATCCGCCACAATGGATTTTTTATCGAGTATGCCGTAAATATCAGGCAAAACATCGGCTTGTGCCGCAGCTATGACTTTCTGGGAATAAGAATCTGACGGAGCGAACAACTGAATGGAAACTTTGATGCCGGTTTCTTGTTTGTACTCTTGAGCGAGTTTTAAAAAAGTATCATTTCGATCGGTCATCCAATGCCACAGATGGAGTTTATTGCTTGGTTTGGGAGGCTGAGAACATCCGGCAAGCAAAACCAACATAAAACAAGAACACAGCGTAATTACTTTACGCATCTAATCTCCATGGCTAAGACACACTTAAATTTATGGTTAAGACTAAAGTATACATAAAGTAAAAATTTAACATAGAGGTATTGGTTGGTCAAATAAAAAATACCAACCGACATTTATCTATATTATGATTTCCCTCGTCTTTCTTCCAACTGCTTACGAATGTCATAGGCCTTATCTTCAGATATGTCAAAAGTCATAATAATAAAAATAGCAATCAAAGAGGCCACAATCGGAATGCCGACATCACACATCCTCATAAGAAATAAAGCTTTGGCTGTTTGATGGCCACCCAAGGCAACATTGAAGCCCGTTGTATTAAGAAGGATTCCGGAAATCAGGGATGCAGCTGCTTGACCCAGCTTGATCATCCACCAGTAAATGGCACCAAAGATTCCTTCTCTGCGTTTGCCGGTTTGAATTTCATCAAAGTCACACACGTCGGCAAGCATGGAGCTTACTATGGTGAAAACCGATCCCAAACCAAAGGCAATGAAGGGTGCTGCCAGCAGCAATAAATAAGGATGCTCGGGGTTATACCCTACCCATTTGAGCGCGTAACCGACAATCGAAAGAGGAATGGTGATCAAAAAAGTGTTCCTCTTCCCAATCTTTGTGGCTATCCAGGTGATTAAGGGGATTACGAAAAGGAAATTACTTAGCGCCGTCACTGTGCCAAACCAGCCGAGTAATGCACCGCCTTTTGCATAATCACCGCTAAAATCATAGAAAAAAATAACATAGGACGTAAAAGCAGATGCCAGCATGAATCCATTGAAGATCAGGAACGTCATGAGACAAAGTTTGACAAACGGACGGTTTCTTAAAGCGATCCCACAGCCACTCAAGAAATCTTTCATCACATTCTTTCTTTGGGGCTTAGGTAAATTGGTAAAAAACTCTTTGTTGAAAAGGGCTGGAAGTATGCCGCCAACTGCTATAAAAACGCCAAAAATGATCGCAAGAGTGCGCGCTCCATGGACAACATCCTTGGTGGTGTACATAAATGTAAATAACCAAGGAGACAGCAGCCACGCAATCTGAGCGATAGAATTACCTATCCCCTGCAGGCGTGTCCGTTCGTGATAATCAGGGGTCATTTCAAAGCCTAAGGCGATCCATGGAATAGCATAAAAGGCAAATGTAATGACAAACAGACACTGGATCACTAAAAAATACCAGAAATTATACATTTCGCTATGTTCTTTATGAAGTTGGAACATCAAAGCAAATAAAAGTCCCGAAACAAGGGCTCCTAAGAATATAAACGGTCTGCGACGTCCATATTTGCTACGAAAATTATCTGAAGTGTACCCAACCATGGGATCTGTAAAGGCATCAATAACGCGAGGAATGGTACCAACAAGACCAACCAACGCCGGATTCATACCTAACCCAAGGTTCAAAACAAGAACCATTGCGGAAATAGCCGCCGCCTGCATCTGGTTAACAAGCGCTCCTATGCTGTATACAGCCTTTTGAAAAATGGGAAGGCGGTCTTTAGCGGCTGTGACGTGATGGTGAGAATGCTCCATTGCTTGTGCCATTACTACCTCCCTGCTGGCAGGTGTTTTAAAACGCTTCTAAATAAAAAATGGTTTAACTGTTCTTCTAAAATTAAAAATATTTGTATTCTAAAGTTTTGCATTATAACAAACCCATCCCGGGTGTACAACACTATTTAAACGTCAAGTTGACATAAATGATTGGTCAATATTACTTTAAGCTGGTGGAGTTTGTCTGTGATTTACATCACGCAACTGGTATGTTCCACCTTTTCGAAAACATCTTTGCTCCTTAACTTTCGATGGTACGTAATGGCAAACCGATGGGCTTCATCCCGCACCCGTTGCAGGAGTTGCAATCCCAAAGAATCCTTGGCGAGTACTACCGGGTTCCTTTTAGCCGGTACAAAAACTTCCTCCTCGCGTTTGGCCAAAGAAATAATGGGAATTTTTACCCCTAACTTCTTTAAAGATTCCCAGGCTGCCGCCAATTGTCCTTTGCCCCCATCAACCATGATTAAATCCGGGTAAGCCAAACCTTCATTTTTCAAACGACTATAGCGACGGTGTACGATTTCAGCGATCATACGAAAATCATCTATACCTTCAACGGTCTTAATCTTAAACCGCCGATAATTGTTCTTTTCCGGTTTGCCGTTTAAAAAAGAAACCATGGATCCGACAGCCTGATGCCCCATAATATTGGAAATATCAAAACATTCAATACGAGCCGGTGTATGTTCCAAGCTGAAGGCCCGTTGAAGCTGCTCGGCTTCCTTAAAACAATTCACGTCTTTCGTTCCTGAGTACAAGGCGCCTATGGCACGTATCTGGTCCCTGACCTTGGCAGCGGCCTCGAAATTCTTCCCACGGGCCAAGTCTTCCATCTCTCGTTGCAAATCCTTATAAAGATCATCTTTCTTACCTTCGAGAATGAGACGTATGTGACGGACATTGCAGGCATATTCTTGTTTAGAAATATTTTTAATGCAAGGAGCCTCGCACAATCCCATATGATAATAAAGGCATGCTTTATCCGCAAACGGCTCACACGTACGGAAATGAAAAATCTTACGGATAACTCCCAACGCTTCACGAATCAACGTCGGATTGACATAAGGTCCGTAAAAATCGGCCTTAATATCTTTGTTTTTACGGGTGTTTAACCGCACCACGGAAACAAGGGGGAACTCTTCTTTAGTAATCTGGATATAGGGATATGTCTTCCCATCTTTAAGTTCAATATTATATTTAGGTTGATGTTCTTTAATAAGGCTGGCCTCCAAGAGCAACGCCTCAGCTTCAGAATGGGTTGGAATAATGTCGATATCTTGGATGTATTCGACTAAAATACTCGTTTTGATACTTTGCCGGCCTCGAAAATAGGACTCAACCCTGCGGCGTAAGGAGACAGCTTTCCCAACGTAAATGATCCGGCCGTCACTACCTTTGAATAGATAAACTCCGCTTGTTAAAGGGAGATTTTTAACTTTTTCTTTAAAAATTTCCATAGGGGCCTTACTTCCGGGACTCTCATAAATTGGCAACAAATCAAAAATGTAACGGTTCCTATAATGCTAATAACTATGAGTTTCAATAAGTTGGCCAATAATAAGAATTTAAAAAGCAAAAACATCACTGAGGCCATGACAACCAGGCAAGGGATAATCCGCCAGAAAAATTTTTTTAAGACACCTTTGGTCGCCCCTAAACGTTCATTCATTGTTATAAAAAGCAAACTAAAATTAGCGAGGCCGGAAATACTGCTGGCTAGGGCGATTCCCCCGATTTTAAAGGGAACCATCAAAACTACATTAAGGATACCGTTGATCAGAAGACAAACAGTAGCTATCCTAACAGGGGTTTGAGTGTCCTGCAAAGCGTAAAACCCTGATATCAAAATACGCGTCGCCCCAAAAAACGGCAACCCCAGGCTTAAGAATTCCAGGGTCTTATAAGTTATTGTCATCGAATATTTATCAAAAGCCCCATGTTCAAAAATCGTCTGTACTAAAAGTGGTGAAAGTATACAAAGAAATGCGGCACAGGGTAAAAGTATAAACAAAAGGTTCTTTAAAGAAAAAAATAAGGTCTCTTTAAAACCGACATAGTCACGCTCCGTTGCTAAACTGGACAATGATGGTAAAGAAGCGCTACTAAGCGCATAGGCAAACACCCCTAAAGGAAACTGTATCAGACGATTGGCAAAATAAAGAGCGGCAATCCCTCCGGAACCCACGATAAAAGCCAACGAAGCGCATAAAGTATCAACAAAAATGTTAAGTTGGTAGACCGCTGACCCCCATAAACGAGGTAGGAGCAGACGTGCAATTTTTGTTATGCCCTCATGATGCAAACACGATGGCCAACACCAATACAACCCGAGTTTAGCCAATGCCCGCTTTTGTAAAAACAGTTGCAGAATGCCCCCTACCACGACTCCTATGGCCAAAATATACGCCGTCCCCCATGAAAAAAAATAGGCCACACTCGCGCTTATAATCATAGCTATGTTCAAAAGACATGACGAAAAAGCGGGAGCTTTAAAGGAATTAAGGGTATAAAGTATCCCCATCTGTAAAGCGGTCAAAGCAACCAGGAGCAGATAAGGGAACATCATCCTTGTCAAGTCCACAGTCAGGTGGTATTGGGCGACATTATTAATAAAACCCGGTGCCATAAGCCTGACAATCCAAGGAGAGAAAATAAAGCCTAAAATAGTGACCACGCCTAAAACAATAGTTCCCCAGGCCAGCAATACATTAATAAGTTTATGCCATTGTTCTTTGGTTTTTGTTTTCTGATACTCAGCCAGAACGGGGACAATGGCCGCATTGGCAGCTCCTTCCCCGACTAAATCACGTAAGAGATTTGGGATCCGTTGTGCAACAAAAAAGGCCTCGGCCACCATACCTGTACCCAAAAGATTAGCGAGGATTACATCACGCACGAATCCCAATAGCCGCGAAGAAAGAATGCCTGTGGAAATAATGGAACTGGATTTAACCAGATGGCTTTTAGAATAACCCGAATAAGATTTATCTGTTGACATAAAAAATGGCCTTTGGTATATTAACGGCCTTATTCGTTAACATTTATTTGGAGAAACAGAAAATGCCACAACGTCGCAACGCCATCAAAGAATTACGCAAAAATCATTCGCGCCATATGCATAATTTGGATATTAAGACTGATTTAAAGAAAACTGTTAAATCTTTCATATCCACCGCTGAAAAAGATAAAAATAAAGCCAAAAATGTCCTCAAAGAGCTTTATAAAAAAATAGATAAAGCGGCCAAACGCCATGTGTTGCATAAAAAAACTGCCGCTCGCCGCAAATCTCGCTTTGCTAAACTTTTAGCTGCGACCAAATAAGTTAACGCTGTAATTCTACCAGTTCCACTATCAGCTTTTCGAGCGCATATTCAGGCAAAAACCGACTACGTTTAATATTTAAATCAGCTTCTTCTAAAGCTTTCAGTCCCTTTTCAAATCTTTGTGGCCCTAAAGCTTTCCCTTCTTTCCCCCAATACCACACAAGAGCCCCCATCATCTGCAAAGGGTACATCCCCTGATTATAAAACCCATGCAGCATTTTTAAAGCCTCCGCAGTTTTCTTAAGAGAAATAAGCTTAGTCATGTCAAAAATATTTGGCCCCTGTTTTAAGCCAAAAGTCAACACTTTCGCATAAGAAGCTACATCTTGCAATTGCCCTTTAAGTTCTCCTGAAGCATCCAAAATCACATCGCAATGTTGTGGAGAATTACTGACAAAAGCTAAAAGCACAGAGATGGCATCATTTTTAAGCTTCTGTACATGCCTTACCAAAACCAGGCGTTTAGAACAAATCATGGGAATGGCCAATAACGATTTCTTGAGGTTAGCTGAAGATAAATGATGGGCATCTAAAGATTCAAAATCAAAATGAACAGACTCTGGCTTAATAAGTAAACCAGCTTTAATCTGGGAAATTTGAATATCTTTAGCCTGGATATTTTCACCTAAAAGAAGGTAAACCATTTTACCAATTTTCAATGGTACGCTCAACAATACGTCGGGAGAGGTCGGTGAGCGTGTCGTTTAAAGCGTCGCTCTCGCTTTTGGCCTGAGGACCGGTGGTGTAATATGTCGATTCACCGGCAAAGGCGGGCTCCTGCCAAGAAATTTGACCGGTTGTCTTGTCGATCATGGTCAATGATACAATGATACGCAAACGGTATTCCTGGACATTTTGATTCACATCTACCCTTAAATCATCCCTTTGAAAACCAATCAAATCACCTTTAAGAACCAGATCGCTCTTGTCCAAATCGCTCAAACGCAAATGCCCATCCAACTGAAAACGGTCGATGATCGCCGTTCGTACCTTGGTTTCTAAAAGTGGTACGTATAATGTGCGGATATTTTCATTCACGAAATTTACTTTATTTCTGAAGGGCTCTACATAAATAGTATGTAAATTGGAAGGCAAAAGTGAACCTGTCGTATACCCACAACCAGATAAAGACAACGCAAAGATGATCAGGCTTAAAAAAAATCTACGCATCATCTATCCCCGATAACTTTAAGACGCATCAGTGCTTTAGGACCCCATATCGTATCCGCGTACCTGTTAACAATGTCTCGATAATACACACAGGCAGCTTTATAGTTATTCTCTTTTTCGTAAAACTTGGCAATCAGGAAATTGTTTTGGGCTTCTTTATCACGCAAGCGACCAATTTGTTTTTTAGCTTCAGGAGTCAACTCGCTTTCAGGGTGGGTTTTGACAAATTCTCTAAAACCATCAATGGCTATCTGGGTCGTTTTTTGCTCATGCTGGGCATTGCTTGAACGGTTAGTGTCAGCCATGGCAATTTGAAACTGTGCCGCTTTGGCCCATTCGCTGTTGGGGTAATCATTCATGGTCTTTTCAAATTCATCACGAGCTTCATCGAAAAGGCCCCTTTCCTTTAAATAAAGGCCTATTTTATATTGCGAGATGGCGGCATATTTGCCATAGGGAGCATTTTTAATAACAGTTCGAAAAACATTGATGACCCTATCATCTCCCCCAACAAAAACTTCTGCCCATTTGCCTCGTTGATTCCTGCCTTCAAGAAGTTGATTGCCTATTTGATACTCAATGTCGACAATCTCTCCCGCTCTTTCACTAAAGGGGTATTTATCAATAACTACCTGATAAGCCTTAAAAGCCTCATAAGGTTTATTAAGTTCCTCTTCAATCTTTCCCATATAGTATTGAGCCTCAGGGGCTTCTTTGGATCGAGGATAATGTTTGATTAATTTCTTAAATTCGCTGATGGCTTCATTGTATTTCTTGCCATTAAGAAAGGTCAAGCTGTATTCAAGCTGTTCTCTGGGTGTGGATTTAACGGCCCATTTAGGGTTGATAAATTTTCCCGTCTGAGGAGTCCAAATCCAAACAGCGTGGGCCTGTGGGACAAAAATAAAAATAAGTAATAAGAAAATACAAAATCGCCGAAACATTATGCGACAATCTAGCATAGTTGCTAAAATTTGTCAACGGGGCTTAGCGATAAGCCCTGCAATTTTGGCAGGTAAAATGGCCTTTAGGTGAATGCCTTTGGCTGTATAATCCACTTGCAGGACCTGTCCTTGCGCATAAGCAAGGTTGACTAAATCCATGCGTTTGCTATCGAGCAGGACGTCAACTTCTTGAGCCTCTTCGCCTAAGGCCTCTTCAATGGTCAAAAGCAGCGATTGAATATTTTGCCCTTTAAGGGCAGAGACCTCCGCCATCCATGGCCCGATATCTTTGAATTCCCTCAATCGGCTTCGATCTTCAAGGTTGTCAATCTTGTTAAACACTAAAACAGTCGGCTTGTTCAATACCTGCAA
>JAJXTI010000051.1 GCA_021783915.1 bacterium | reverse complement strand
AAATATCATAAGGTTTGAAAATATTACGGTTCCCAAAGCTATCAATATAAAATTTGACGTTCCGGGGTTTGGGCAGGCCAATATCCTCATAATTGGGACGGACGTTGGCTTCTTGAGCAAAATCTATCTTTTTGGTCAACAGGCCAATCCCTGAACGCAACTGAAAGACCAGAAAGACACCGCAAACAACAAGGAGGATTATCAAAATCCTGTTAATGTCAATAATTGAAAAACTAAAAACTTTTTTGACGGATGACGATGGTTTACCAACAGGCGCGTGCGCAACTCCAGATTTCTTTTGAAGAACTTTGAGCAATTTTTCTTCAGCTGTTTCTTTGGCCATAAAATACCTTTTTAAGGTCCTCCCTGACGGAAAAGTTACAATTTTTTTAAAAAGACATAAAAATTTAAGAATAATTTATCTATATATGGTTTAAGTTTAACATAGCCCCTTGGTGTTTCAAGGTTTATTTAAAATTTTTTGCTTCAAAAACAACAAAATCCCCGTCGACAAACCTAAAGTCCTGCTGAAACTCCGTAAAAACATAATAAATCCCCAAAAAAATTCCTCACGGGCACCGCGAAGCATGAAACGCGCAAAAAAAATCTCAAACAACAAAAACGAAACAATCAAAAAACATGCGATAGCTTTAAAAGCCACTAAACCAAAAAGACTTAAGACTATACTCAGCAAACAACACACGCTCCAAGGAACTTCAACCATATCTTTCCAGAACGTATAACCGTCACCTTTGACCATGAAAGGATGGTCCATGTACATTCTCACCCTCCATAGACCGTGACGAAATTGTTCTTTGAGATATTTCCTAATTCGAGTCGGATGATAGTGGTCCACAAAGGCTTCGCGTTGGAAATAAACACGCCCACCAGCCTTAATAATCTTATAGCTTAAATCATTGTCTTCTCCGCTGGCGTAGCGATAGGAGACATTAAAACCCCCTACCTGTTCAAAGATGTTCTTTTTCACACAAAAATTATAACTGCCAAAAACATTAGGAAAATCAGGTAATAATCGCTTATGACGAAAAACGATTTCTTTATAAACACAGTCGGCCAGAAGGTTCTGGCTATTGGCAATACCATAACTCCCCATCACCACCGCTATATCGCCGGTCACGAACCCCTGCAGTAACTGTGAAAGCCAATCTTTGTGAGGGACACAATCTGAATCAGTAAAAGCCAAAATATCTCCCTGGGCGAGTCTGGCGCCGTGATTACGCGCTGCTGCAGGCCCTGCGTTGGACTGGTAAGCATATCGTATTTGGGCAAACAAACGAACCGCCGCGACCGTTTGATCGCTGGAACCGTCATCCACCACAATAATTTCAAAATTTTCCTGATAATCCTGACTAGCCAAGGCCTTAAGGGTCTGGCCAATGGTGTCCTGGGCGTTATAAGCAGGCACAATGACGCTAACTGTCATTGCATCACTTTCTAGTTAGATGATTTGCGCTTCAATTGTTTAATTTCGAATTCCAACAAAGCTATTTTCTGTGCCATTGTATCGTTACGGTTGTTTTGTTGGCACAAAAACACTGTCATCACAAGGCTTAAAAATACAAAAATACAAAACAGCGTAAAGAAAATAAAATTACTGGGCAACTCAAAACCCAAAAAACCCGCCATCTTAAAAAGAAATTTATGAAAAACCGCAAAGAAAACCCCTGATGCCGACACCAACAACCAAGCCAAAGCATATTTAAACGTCAATTTATGGCGCCGCACCAAATCCACTACCAACAAAAACATCAAAGAAGATAAAATGATGGCTAGGAGATGGATATTCATCTATCACCTGCTTTCCGGAGAACGTATCATATGTAAACAAATGGCAAAAGTTACTTTTACCATGTAATACAGACCCTTTAATTGACGAATCGAGCTTTGCCCCCCTTCACGCTTTCGCATCAAAACCGCGGTTTCACTGACACGCACCCCTAAACGTCTGGCCACCACGATGGCCTCAGGTTCAGGAAAATCCTGGGGATAATTTTGTGCGAAAGCGGCGATGACTTTTTGATTATGGGCACGAAAACCTGAAGTCGGATCCGTGATATTCAGCCCTGTAAAAGCATTGATCAGGCGTACAAAAAAATTAATCCCTAGGCGACGGGAAAATGAGGACTTAAACCCTGCGCTATCTTCGATAAAACGGCTGCCGACTACTATGTCCGCCCGGTCTTCTAAAATAGGGGTGAGTAATTTTACCAAAAAACTGGCATCATGCTGGCCGTCCCCATCCATTTGCACGGCGATACCATAACCATACTGTAGGGCATATTGAAAGCCTGTCTGTACCGCTGCGCCTATTCCCAAATTAAAAGGCAAGGAAACAACTTTGACCCCTGTGGAGGTGGCTTCTTGGGCCGTTGTGTCAACAGAGCCGTCATCAATCACCAAGATATCGACCGGCAAGTTTTGTTTCCGGATGTCCGTGATCGTACGACCAATATTGCCGCTTTCATTGAAAGCCGGAACAATAATCAAAATTTTAGATGATGTTAAATTCATGACCAAAGGTTTTCTAATCGACTGGATAAACTAAAATCCAAAATTTCATCGGCAACTTTAATAATGACTCCCCCCCTCAATGATTGAAGGCGTTCAAAAACAATTTTACCGTTGGTAAACTTACGGTTGGCTAAAACTTTTATTTCTGCTTCAACGCTGGACGGCAAAGGTGAAGCATAATAAACAATCACATGTTCGACAGCTTCAGCTGCTTTTAAAGATGCTAACTTTTCAATGGCTGCTTTTGCTAATTCGCGATCCAAAAGACGCTTAAGGACAAAAATGACCGTACCGGCAATGGCTAACTGGACAAGAATGAGAATCAGAAATAGCATCATTGCTGTTTTTGAGCTCGCATGGCCAAATAAGATGCCGCCAGATTAATCAAACCATCTTTAGGCGCGTTAGTAATGATTCGATCCGGAGTTATGCCACTGAAGCTAAATGGCGTGCCGTCAGGATAATATCCGCGCGAAACAACTAAAGCGACCATGGAACCATCATCCATCGGAAACATCGATTTTAAAAGCATTTGTCCCGCCGTATTAGTACCAAAAATAACGGCTCTTTTATAATATTGCATAACTCCCGCGAAAAGTTCTGAACAACTCCCGCTTTGGTCATTGACTAAAATAACAATGGGACCCTTAAACTTATATTGCTCAGGGATTGTCGGTATGTCCAAATCCGTTTTTTCTTGGCCCCGTCTTTGGAAATAAACAAGTTCATTGCCGCCTCTTAAAAACATTGAAGAAATTTCACGGGCGGCCAACGGCGGGCCGCCGGGATTGCCACGCAAATCGATCACCAGTCCTTTAGGGTTTTGTTGCTCGATAAACTGTAAAAAACGAAATAAATCCTCTGCTGTGACGCGGTTAAAATGCTTGATTTCCAAACAGTATACCCCGGGAACAGCCACGGGCTTTAAAAAGACTTCCTGTTTAAAATATTCCTTACTGACCGCGTCTAAAATTTTAGGTTGCCTGGTGTCATGTTCTAAGTAAGCCAATCTGACAGTAGTATTAATCAAAGGGGTCAATTTCTTCTCAATATCGGACTGGGCCAAGGGTTTGACATCCACCCCGTCGATGGCCGTAAGGACATCATCTTCCCTAAGGCCTTTTTCATAAGCATCAGAACGCGGTTCCATGCGGGTCACCAAGAAACCCTCACCTATCTTTTTACCTTCTATACCCAAATCGACATTCTGACCTAAAGCGTCTTTTTTAAATTTTTCGGCAGGCTTGGGAGGATAAAATTGGGAAAACCGGTCATCTTTCGATTTTAAAGCGTCAACCAAAAACCAGGAGCTCCGCCAACGCACATAATCATTACTTTTCTTTTCACTTTTAAGCTGAGCGTAAATCTTAGTGTTGAATTTCCTGACAAAATTATCAAATACTCGGCGGCTGGGTTTAAGGTAATAATTGTCTTCAAAGACCTTATAGACTTTTTCAAAAAAAGAAATGTATTCTTGATAGTCTCCGGAAGGCTTTTGGGATGCCCAGCTTAAGGTGGAAGGCGATATGAATAACAATAAAATAACAAAAAATCGAAAGAAATATGAAAATAACATGCCCCAATAATAACATATTTATATAAATATTCATCCCTTTTCTTAAAAATCAACGACTACATAAAATTTTTGAGGAGTTTTTGAAGGGCCTCAAGCTCCTGGGGAGAAGGATGTTGCGGCCCTAAGCCAATTTTAATGCCAAAAACCTCGGTCAATATCCGCTTAAAATCATTAGGGTCAATGGGCACGTTGGCCACAAAATCCAAATGAGGACGGCTTTGACGGTAATCCGGGACATCTTTGGGCATCTTCAAATAACGGCTGATGAGATTCAAGTCAAAATGGTAAAGAAGGGTCCCGTGGTGGAGGATAAAATTCTTACCCCGATGCTGGGCATTGCCCGAAATCTTTTTCTCGCCAAGGGCCAAAGCGATATCAGAAATCGGCCTAAACACAGCTTCAACTCCGCAGATTTTTAAAGCCTCTATGACTTTAGCGCTGATCCAGGCATAAGATTTACGCAAATCTACCAAGTCCGCATGGCGCTCCTTGGACAAAACCAAAGAAAAATTTAAACATCCCGGGCCTTGGACGACTGTACCACCACCAGAACCCCGGCGTAAAATAGGGACTTTGTCTTTGCGCGCTTGATCAAGCCAAATATCATCCTGCTCATGGCCAATGCGGCCCAGGACAATAAAAATCTTTGGTGATTCCCAAAAACGCAAGACCTCCGTGCTGGATTGTTTTTGGGCCAATTGCAACAGGACTTCGTCATAGAGAATATTTTCCTGCGGAGACCCAAAAGAAAAATCTTTAACCCGGATTTTGCTGTTGCAAAATTCGCCCCGTAGGGATCGACTGATTAAATCTCTCTGAGATTTAATCATGCTGCCGAGGTTAAACCCTATTCTATGTATGCTCATTGAAACCCTCACACATGAATATCCTAATAAAATTCAGGTTTAAGTCGCATCAGGTAAAAAGAAAGAAGTTTTTACGTCCCGTGCGGCTTTGACTTCGTCAGGACGGGAAATAGGCATTGTTTTGGGAAACTCTTTAAATACCAAGGGGTTTGTTTTGGATAACTCATCGGCCTCAATCATTTTCTGGACAAAATGATCCATGGTCTGTTTGGATTCAGTTTCCGTCGGTTCAATCATGATCGCTTCAGACACGCTGATGGGAAAATATACCGTCGGAGGATGGATTTGCTGGTCAATCAAAAATTTAGCAATATCAATGGCATGTACTCCTCTTTGCGCTTGAAGGCCGGCGGAAAAAACACTCTCATGCATGCACAGACGGTCAAAACATAATTTATAAGGGCCTTTAAGCTTAGCTGTTATGTAATTGGCATTTAAAACAGCATGATCTGCCGTTTCCTGAAGGCCTTCCTTGCCTAACATGAGCATATACGCATAGGCCCTGACTAACAAAGCAAAATTCCCGTAAAAGGAAGCGATATACCCGATGGAGTCCGGATATTCATAATTAAGCGCGTAAGCACCATCAGACTTTTTGATGACCCGTGAAATCGGCAAAAATTTTTCCAATTTGGCATTAACACCCACCGGCCCGGAACCAGGTCCACCGCCGCCATGGGGCGTGGTAAAAGTTTTATGGGTATTGATATGCATCACATCGAAACCCAAGTCACCTGGACGGCAGCGGCCTAAAACGGCGTTGAGATTGGCCCCGTCATAATACATAATTCCATCAATGGAATGAATGAGTTCGGCTATCTCATCAATATTAGGCTCAAAAACACCGTAGGTGGACGGTACAGTCATCATCAGACCCGCGACTTCATCATTAACAACGCTTTTAAGCGCTTCTACATCCATTCCCCCGTTTTTATTGGAAGGAATGGAAATAGTTTCATAACCGGCCACAGCTGCACTGGCTGGATTGGTTCCATGGGCAGAATCCGGAATGATGACATATTTCTTTTTGGCGTTGCCTTTGGCTTTATGATACGCCGCCATAAGCATGATACCGGTCAACTCGCCATGGGCCCCGGCCAAAGGCTGCAAAGTAAAAGCGGAAAAACCCGTCATCTCACACATCCACTGTTCCAACTCATAGAGAACCTGCAAAGCTCCCTGTGTCAATTTCTCTCCTGTGGCCAATTGCGGCAGAAGCGGATGTAAATCCGCAAAACCCGCCAGACGGGCAACGGTTTCAGTAAACTTCGGATTATATTTCATCGTGCAGGAGCCCAACGGATAAAAATGTGTATCAATGGAAAAATTCCGCTGCGATAAATGCGTGTAATGACGCACCACGTCCAATTCAGACACTTCCGGCAACGGCGCCTCATCTTTACGTGCGTATTTAGACGGCACCTGCGCGTGGGTCGGCACATCGGAATTCCCGAAACGAAAACCCCGGCGGCCTTTCACGGATTTCTCAAAAATAAGTTCCATATTATGCTAATACCTCAGCCAATGCTTTTGCATAACCATCTATTTCTTCTTTGGTACGTTTTTCTGTTACCGCGACCAGCAAATATTTTTCCATGCCTTTGTAATAGCACCCCAGAGGAAACCCAGCGGCAAACCCTTTTTCGATCATGCGGCCCGCCACTTCTGAGGCATCTTTGGACAAACACACTGTAAATTCATTGAATGTCGGTGAAGAACGCTTGACCTGGAGGCCTTTGATTTTCTCTAAACATTGCTTGGCGTATTCGGCCTTGTCTAGGTTCAACTGCGCCATTTCTTTTAAACCGCCTTGACCTATCATTGACATAAAAATGGCCGCCTGCAGGGCGCACAAAGAGACATTGGTGCAAATATTCGACGTGGCCTTTTCTCGCCGGATATGCTGTTCACGCGCCTGTAAAGTATTGACAAAACAACGGCGGCCTTTCGAATCTACCGTCTGACCGACAATGCGCCCCGGCATTTTCCGTATATATTGCTTCTTGGTACACATAAAGCCTAAATACGGCCCGCCAAAATTCAAAGGTAACCCCAAAGATTGGCCTTCGCCAGTGACAATATCCACCCCCATTTCTCCCGGGGTTTTCAAGACTCCCAAAGAAATGGGATATACGCTCACAATAACGAGCGCACCGACCGCATGGGCCTTCTCGACAATATCGGTAAAATCATCAATGGCCCCGAAAAAATTGGGGTTCTGCAAAATCACCACGGCGGTATTTTTGTCTAACCGCTTTTGGATTTCTTCACGGCTGCTTTGTCCATGCACCACTGGGGTTTCTTCAAATTGATAATGCAAATGATGGGTGTAAGTTTTCAAAATTTTGCGGTAAATGGGACTGACCCCTCCATCCATGATGATTTTATGTCGACCTGTCATACGAATGGCCATCATCATGGCTTCGTAGAGTGCCGTTCCCCCGTCATAAAGCGAAGCATTGGAAACTTCCATACCCGTCAATGCGCACATGTGGCTTTGAAATTCAAACAAGGCCTGCAAAGTCCCTTGCGCACATTCGGGTTGGTAAGGAGTATAAGCCGTATAAAATTCCCCTCTGGAAATAAGCATCCCAACGGCCGCCGGCACATAATGATCGTAATAGCCTCCCCCGATAAAAGGGGTTAAATGTACGTTGTTCTTTAAAGACAATTCCGTCAAATGGCGCAAAACTTCATGCTCCGATTTCCCCGGAGGAAGATCGAAAGATTTTGGCCGGTATTTGGGTTTAATGTCCACAAAAAGATCATCGATGGATTTTAATCCCATCACAGCAAGCATGTCTTTGACTTCTGATCCTGTGTTAGTAATGTAAGGGTTCAAGGGAAACCTTCTTTAATGGTCGAGGGATTCCAAATAACTGCGGTAGTCCTCAGCGGACATCAAGTTGCTGGTCTCATCCAAATCTTTGATTTCAATTTTGGCAATCCAGCCTTTCCCGTAACAATCTTTATTAATCAAGGCCGGGGTTTCCTCAAGTTTATCATTGACCTCAATGATCCTGCCGGACATGGGACAAAAAATATCAGACGCCGCCTTTACGGATTCAACGGAAACAAATTGCTCGAACTGTTCGACTTCCTGGTCTTGTTGAGGCAACTCCACATAGGTGATATCGCCTAAAGCGCTCTGGGCATAATCCGTAATACCCATCGTACCGATATTGTCTTCTATGTTGATCCATTCGTGTTCTTTGGTGTATAAATAATGATCCATGATATCCATAAGTTTTTCCTCAATGCTTTAAAGATCCATCCTTATAAAAAGGTCTTTTAATAATTTTTCCTGTTGCTTTGTTTTTTTCATCTCCAAAAAATATTTTTTTACCTATATTATCGCTCAATGTTTCTATAAACCCAAGCCCAACCCCCATCTGTAAAGCCGGGGAAAAGGTACCGCTGGTGACTTCTCCTATAATGTGGCCCTGTTCATCAAAAATCTTATGCCCCGCGCGCGGGCTTCGCCTGGAATCAGAAGTAAAACAACTGGCCCTGCGGTTCATTCCCAAGGATTTTTGTTTTAAAAGAACATCTTTGCCAATAAAATTTTTTTCAAAATCGATAAACTTATCTAAACCGGCATCCAACGGCGAGATGGTCTCTTCCAACTCATGGCCATATAGGCTATAACACATTTCTATACGCAAAACATCGCGTACTCCTAAACCAGTGGGTCTGACTTTATCATTTTTTAAAATCCTCTGCCACAATTCTTTTGATTTTTCCCAGGGACAATAAATTTCATAGCCCATCTCGCCGGTATAACCGGTACGGCTAATGAGACATTTTCCCCCAAGCAAGACAAATTCATCAAAAGTATAATACTTCAGCTCCACAATATCAGGCACAAAGATTTTTAAAATATCACGGGACAAGGGCCCCTGGATGTCCAGTTTGGCTGTTTCAAAAGAAATGTCCTCAAAAACCGCTTTTGATGTCAAACGCTCCCTAAAGTGTTTGGCATTCTTCTCTATATTAGAGGCATTGACAACAATCATCCATTCTTGAAGGGCCTTACGGTAAACAATCAGATCATCAATCACGCCCCCTTGCTCATTGAGCATGGCACCGTATCGGCAAGTTTTAACGGGCATATCCACGATACGCTGCGTAACAATCCGATCTAAACCGCTGTCAATGGCACAACCATGGACGATAAATTCTCCCATATGAGAACAATCAAAAATCGAACATGTTTTTCGGTTATATTCCCACTCCGCAAGAATCCCCTCATATTGCAAAGGCATATTCCATCCGCTAAAACCGACCATCTTGGCACCAAGGGCAATGTGTTCTTGGGCTAAAGGGGTATTATGCAAAGCGACTTCAATAGACATAATGTAATGATGGTAATTAAAGGCAATGGGTAAATCAAGAAAATTTTAATATGAAATCTTATAACAAGGGACTGGATTGACTTCTTTAAATAAATTAGAACACCACCTAATTAAAATATTTATTTAATCCCACCAGACGCTTTTTTAAGAACGCTAATAAATCCAGGCTTAACAACATCCCCTAATGTTTCCGCTTTATGCACATCCGCCCAAGCTTTATCATATTCTTTTAACTGATAATAAATGACAGCTCGGTTATTATTAATACCCTTATAGTTAGGATTGATTCCAATGACTTTATTATAATCAGACAAAGCTTGGGTGAAGCTACCTTGTCGGCTATAAGTATTCCCACGGTTATTATAGGCCTCTGCAATGTTAGGATTTATTTCAATGGCTTTATTATAATCAGACAAAGCTTGGATGAAATTTCCTTGTCGGCTATAAGTATTCCCACGGTTAATATAAGCCTTTGCATAGTTAGGGTTTATGTCGATGGCTTTGTTAAAATCAAGCAAAGCCTGGGTGAAGTTTCCTTGTCTGGCGCAGGTATTGCCACGATTATAGTAAGCTTCCGCATAGTCAGAGCTTATTTCAATGGCTTTGTTAAAATCAAGCAAAGCCTGGCTGAAATTGCCCTGCTTATCATAGAAAATGCCACGGTTGTCATAGGCCTCTGCATAGTCAGGGTTTACTTCAATGGCCCTGTTGTAATCCGACAAAGCTTGGGTGAAATTCCCTTGCTTTTCATAAACAAGGCCATGGTTGATATAAGCACTTGCATAGTCAGGCATTATTTCAATGGCTTTGTTAAAATCAGCTATAGCTTGAGTGAAATTGCCTTGTCTGGCAAATATACTGCCACGGTTGTTGTAGGCCTCTGCATAGTCAGGGTTTATTTCAATGGCCCTGTTGTAATCCGACAAAGCTTGGGTGAAATTGCCTTGGGTGTAGTAGATACTGCCACGATTGTAGTAAGCTTCCGGGTAGTCAGGATTTATTTCAATGGCTTTGTTATAATCTGATACGGCTTGAATGAAATCACCTTGGTCGGAATAGGCATTACCACGATTGAAATATGGCCTTGCTTTATGGGAAGATTTTTGGACTGTATCATCCCAAAGAGTTAATTGGTTTTTCCATACTTGATTACGTAGGAAACTCGATAAGGACAATACAGCGATCATGATTATCAGAAGCCCAACCAATAGCGTTCTTTGGCGAATGATAATAAATAAAACGCTAACTAGTATTAGAAAGAACCCAAAAGAGATTAAGTAAAGCTTATGTTCAAAAATGACATTGACACGGGGAGCCAGATTAATGGAAAATGTGATTAATATCCAGGCCAGGCCAAAAGCAACTATCGGAAATTTCTTGCGTAATTTAAAAAATAAAAAAACGATGGTCCCTATTAAGCACATCCCTATCAAGGTAAGGGGTGGATGAAGGATGCCCCTCGACAACGGGTAATCATAATCCAAATTTTGTTGAATCGGTAATACCAGTAAACGCATAAAAGTCAAAAAGACCCGCATTTGCGTTAAAAGATAACTTTTTGCCGTGATCATATCACCGTCATGGGACTGGGAAGGAAACGGATGGGAATCAAAAAAAACATTCAAATCCGTTCGTACCAATTTTATAAATAACATAAAGAAAATCCCCCCTACCACCGTCAAAACGATACAAATTTTCCGAAAGTCTGATTTCTTCAAGCTTTTTTTGCCTGGTTCAATGATCCCTTGGTGGTCCCCATTAAAGAAGGTCAACTCAACTGCCAGAACCATCAATGGTATGGTCACTGCCACCTCTTTGGTAAATATTCCAAGGATGGCAAGCCCGATGGAGATGGTGAATAAAAAGATTTTATGTGCCTTTGAAGATGATATCCGTCCACAAAGATATGAATAAATACTGCCGATATAAAATACGGTGGCCATAGATTCAAAACGCTGGGAGATATAGGTCACAGCTTGGGTTTGACAGGGGTGGACCAAAAAAAGGACAGCAATGATAAAGGGAATTTCCTGACGGAGCCAATCAGTTGAGGGAAGCTGTCCTGACATTTGAAAAAGCGCACCTGCCGTGGCCCATATTAGCCCCACAGCCAAAAGGTGGATGAGAAAATTAAAAATGTGGTAACCTTGAGGGTGTAATTGGCCAATGAAATAATTGAACGCAAAAGAATAAAATCCCACCGTACGAGTCTGTGGAATGGTTTTCCAAATATAGTGTACCTGGTCAAAGCTTTTAATCCAGGAATTGTTGACAATGAACACCAGATCGTCAAACACAAAACCAAATCCAAAGGTTTGATAATAAATAGTCAAACCCAAAACGATAAGCACTGACCAATGAAAAAGGTAATACCATCGGGAAGATGGATTTAAAAAAGACCGGATTATAGCCATCAGACAATCTGCCCTAAAATACTCCAAATTTTATGTCAAGGGATCGGAATAGCTTCCTTAAATAAACTAAAACGCGCCTGGCAGGGGTCGAACCTGCAACCCTCAGTTCCGAAGACTGATGCTCTATCCAGTTGAGCTACAGGCGCCGAATTTCCATAAACACTCAAATTCACATTTAAAAAAATTCAAGCCTGTCCTTTAGGGCAGGCACAATTAATGACCCGTATTTTGCAAAAAAAATCCGCTACAAAATTTGATGGGATTAAGGAGCGTTCTTTTTATGAAATTCGTAAGACACAAAGAAATTATCGTCCGTCACACGTTTAAGCTGTGCTTCGATGTCCTTGTTGCTGGTCGAATCAATCAAAACCACCAAACCTCTGGCCTTAGATAAAGAGTGATCCTTCATGTTCTTTAAAGCAGCCAGGAAATAATCTTCCGCGATCTTTGGTATTATTATTTGCCATTCCCCCAGGCTATAGTTAATGCTTTCTAATTCCCTGATCAAACTCCGC
>JAJXTI010000050.1 GCA_021783915.1 bacterium | reverse complement strand
TGTATTACTCGTATAAATCTGTTTATGAAGCATTGGTGCACGGAGGGATAGCGAATGATGCTCGAGTTAATATCGTCAAGGTGGACTCGGAACACATTGAAAAAGGTGACGTCAGAAAGATACTTAGCGGGATACAGGGGGTTTTAATCCCCGGAGGGTTTGGTAGTCGCGGTATTGAAGGAAAAATAAGAGCGGTTCAGTATGTGCGTGAAGGTAAGGTGCCATTTTTTGGTATTTGTTTAGGGATGCAGATAGCTACCATCGAGTTTGCCCGTAACATTTGCGGTTTAAAAGGGGCCAATTCGACGGAATTTGACAAGGAAACAAAATACCCGATCATCAGCCTTTTAGAGGAACAGAAAGACATTAAAAACATGGGGGCCAGCATGCGTTTGGGGGTTTATTCATGTGATATACAAAAAGGTACTAAAAGTTTTGAGGCTTATAAAACAGCCAAGATTTCCGAGAGACATCGCCATCGTTATGAATTTAACAATGAATATCGCGCTGTTTTGGAAGAAAAGGGTTTCCTCATCGCTGGCCGGAACGAAGACAAAGATTTAGTTGAAATTATTGAAATCAAAGACCACCCTTGGTTTGTGGGATGTCAGTTCCATCCGGAATTTAAATCTAAACCGGATGCGGCCCATCCTTTATTTAGGGCCTTTGTGGCCGCTGCCATGGGGGAGACGAAATGATGTGATAAAGTAATTGCGCGCGGGTGGTGGAATTGGTAGACACGTACGTTTGAGGGGCGTATGGCGTAAGCCATGAGGGTTCAAGTCCCTCCCCGCGCACTTAATATATGAAAAAACCTATTAAAGTTTCCGCTAGTATCCTTGCCGCTGATTTCGCTAAGCTAAGTGAAGAAATTAAACGTTCTGAAGCTGCTGGGGTGGATCGCTTGCATATTGACTGTATGGACGGTCATTTTGTGCCGAATTTGACCATTGGCCCTGTGGTTATCCAAGCTGTCCGTCCTCACACAAAACTGCCTATCGAAGCCCATTTGATGATTGAACACCCGTGGGACTATATTGAGAGCTACGCACAAGCAGGGGCGGATATTATCCAAATCCAAGTAGAATGTTACGGCAAACGCAAACATGCCTGCAGCCAATATGGTCAATGGCCCAAAGAGGTAGGTTCCATTGATGTTGAACTTCTGCGCAGGGACCTACGAAAAATCCGTCAATTAGGCAGGAAAGCTTTTATTGTTATTAATCCCGGGACACCTTTATTTAAGGAAGCGTTGTCTGAATGTGATGGGGTTTTGATTATGTCTGTTAATCCGGGATTTGCCGGCCAGAAGTTTATTTCTTCCGTGCTCTCTAAAGTGCAGGAGATTACAGAAGGATTTAAAGGTGATATCGCCATCGATGGGGGCATTAATGCCCAGACCGCCCCTGAAGCTATTGCAGCAGGGGCCCGCGTACTTATTACCGCTAGTTATCTTTATGGAGCATCTAACCCTCAAGAGATTGTTCGTTTTCTCAAAGGCCTTGGGAATTAGCCAACACAGTTTTTATGTGTTATATTTATAATACCTATGAAGAAGGTTAATTTAAGTTCTCACTGTCGGGCCCAAACTGCTATTGAATATCTGTTGATATTGGCGGTGGTGGGGGTCGTTGTCCTTGCCAGTATGAAATTTTTAATACCCAATATCCAGACAAATTCAGAGGCTTATTATACCGATGTCACACGGGTCATTATGGGAGGATCGAATATGATCAACGGGGTGAATAACACCCCTCAACCTATTGATGGCGGCTGGTGTGATGTGGAATGTCCAACGAGCGGTACTGTAGGCAACCCCACTATGTATAGAACGTGTGAATGTCCGGCTCCCGCTTTTGGAGGACTATACTGTACGGATCCAAGAAATTCAGTTACTCATGGTGGGGGCGAAGTTGTTCATTGCAGTCAAACCATACCCACAGTCACATGTTCAGGAACGTGCGAGGCACCAGTGCCTGCTTGTGGTCAAATTACCTTTGGAACAATGAGTTGTCTTGTTAATGGAAATACAGTCCAGCAGTCCTGTTCTAGACAGGGCCCCCCTTGCCCACATTAATTAGCTTAGTCGTAATTCATTCTTACGTTGGTCCCGGACAAACACGCTTTTTTCTATACTCTTGGCGTATTTTTTGAGTTCCGCCCCAATTTCGCCGATTTGGGCAACATGGGTAATTTTTTGAGTGACGTTGCTGACAATGCCGATGGAGATGGAGACGAAGCCGGTCTTGACTTCCTGCCCCTGCCTGTCTTTTCCGATGATAAACCCCTCTTTGCGATCCTCTTCGCTGTAGAAATGGGGGGAGGCCTTGTCGAAATCATCAATGGTTTTTTGGGCAACTTCGTCCGCCTTATTATTATCGCAGACAAAAACAAAATCGTCTCCACCGATGTGCCCTACAAAAGCCTCCGTTCCACAGATACTTTGGGTGGCATCAATAAGGACGCGCGCGGTCTCACGGATGACTTCATCACCGTGTTCAAACCCGTATTTATCGTTGTAAATCTTGAATTTATCCAAGTCCACATAACCTACGGCAAAATTTTTTTGTGATTCAATACGCATTTGTAATTCGTCCATGATGGAAGAATTGCCCGGTAAATGCGTTAACGAATTGGCATCCAACGAACGGATAGTGCGTTTTAGGATCATGCGGATGCGCGCTAAAAGCGTTTCAGGATCAAACGGTTTGACAAGATAATCATCAGCCCCCGACTCTATCCCAACAACCATGTCTTTAGTTTCCCCCTTACCGGTGAGCATTATGACGGGTAAATGTCTGAGGAGAATGTCTTTGCGCAGGTTTCTGCAAAACTCCGGGCCATTCATGACAGGCATGTTATAGTCGGTAATGATAAGGTCAGGGCTTTTGGCTTTGACAAGATCAAGCCCCTCTTTGCCATTTTTAGCCGAAATGACTGTATAGTTTTCCGACAGGGTCAAGTCCAAAACATCCAAGATGTCAGGGTCATCATCAATAATAAGGATTTTCTCTTTGCGCATAGGAAAGCTTTCTATGTAGTATGAGTTATTTTTTTAATATTATCAAATGCCGATTTACTGGTTGGCAGCGTGAAGGAAAACGTAGTGCCTTTGCCAAACTGGCTATCGACCCATATTTTTCCGTGGTGCGCCATTACGATATCTTTGGCTAAGACCAGCCCAAGGCCAGTCCCTTTGACAGTTTGGTTAATTTCATTTTCCACCCGGAAGAATTCACTGAACAGTTTTTCTAAATCTGCCGGCCCAATGCCGATTCCCGAGTCTGCCACTTGAAAAGTCGCGAAGCCTTTGTCTGAAACGAAGGGGGCAGACAGTGTGATGATCCCCCCCTTAGGTGTAAATTTTACGGCATTGCTTAAAAGATTTATAAAAATCCGTTCAGCTTGGGAGGTATCAATGTAGACTTCCGGTATCGATGGGGAGATATCAATTTTCAATTTGATTTCTTTGGCAGTGACCTGAGGGGTCAAAAGGTCCGCGATATTATCAATGATTGTTTTTGTCTTATGGATTTCAAAACGCATGTCCACGCGGCCGGATTCAATTCGTGCGATGTCCAGAAGATTGTTGATAAGGTTGACCAAATTGTCCGAATGAATGTTGATTTTGGCAAGGCGTTCTTTGACGGCGTCAGGGACAACTCCGATTTTACCGGCCATAAGAATGGCCGCGTAACCCTTGATGGAAGTCAAGGGGGTCCTTAACTCATGGGAGACGGCAGAAATGAATTCAGTCTTTTTACGATTGATCTCTTCTACTTGGGCCAGGGCTTTCGCCAATTGTTTGGTGCGGTCCTTGACCTTGATTTCTAATTCCTGGCTAGAGCGAAAAACTTTGTCGAATAGCTGGGCGTTTTCAATGGCCTGTCCGATTTGCCCGGCCAGGATGGCGATGAGTTCTTCGTCCCCCTGGGTCACGGCGGGGGCATCAGGAAGGTTACCGACGAAAACAAAACCCAACAATCCTGTCTGGGTCAAAATGGGGATCAAGACATAATGTTCGATTTCGAATATTTGGGATATTTTTTCCCTGGCCTTGCGTGAGGAATTGATCGAAGAGAGGGGGTGCCCTTCATTGAGTGCGCTTTTAAGATAGTCATCTTTAAATAAAACCTCAACTATTTGTTTGACCTTGAGGTCTTCAATACCTATATGCGTACGGGCTTTAGGGACCTGGCTGTCATCATTAACCACAACCAGAATTTTTGAGAATCCTAGTTCTTCAAATAAAGAACTCTTGAGTTTATCAAAGATTTCGTCCTCATTCAGGGCTTGGCCGATTTGGCGGGAAGTCCTTTGCAGGGCATTTAACCCGTTGAGGCGCTTGTCTAATTCCTCTTGGGCTTTATTAAGTTCCAAGTCAGTTTTAACGATGAGCTTGGCCTGTTCATCCAATTCATTGAAGGAACGGACCATTTTTTTGTGGGCTTCTTCCAACTGGTTGATTTTTTCTTCAGAATTGTTTAAAGTTAACCAAAGATAAATGACCACGATAAATAAAACGAAAACCAGGGCGCTGACAGATAAGGGTATGATAGAAAGATTCGACATAGCTTTACTAAATAGCTAGCAATGAAAGGCTTCCATTTTGTAAATAGGTATCTGTGCTCTCAGTGCTTGACCCTAAAGGGCATAGCTCGCCAAAACCGTACATCCCTATGATAGGTACGGAATCTCCCAGGAGTTCTTTAATAGCCTGTATTTCTAAAAATAGATGATGGCTTAGGATCCTTTGCCGCCCCATGGATTCAAAGATAAACAATAGTTGGGCTTGTCCACCGAGGGCATATTTGATTTCCTGAGCAGCAGCGGTTGCCGCATTCTTGCAAGAATCCCTGTTACTTATCATCAAATGTACTTCTGTGTTCGGAGGGATATCAGTTTGACATACAATACTCCCATTGGTTAAAATGTCAACAGGATAACGAAGCAAATATTGTTGCTGATTTTCTGAATAAACACCTAACGGGTAAATAGTGACAGGGGAATTTAAAAAGCCATTTTTAAGGTTTTTCGACACGTCTTTAAGATATTCTTCATAGAGTTTGACGGCGGGTCTGTGATCAATGGTGTGAATAATAGGGCCTTCAACGGACGTAATGGTACGGGGCTTGCCTAAAGGCTTAAAGCCATGTTTATTACTAAAAGCAACCGGGAACATGGAATTAATAAGAAACCCAATGGAGGAATTGGAAAGAATTTGTTTTTGGTAAAATTGATAAGACCTCTGGAGTTTGAAATCATCACAGGACAAAGTCCCAGCCAAAGGGAAAGAGCGCCCTAAGATTTCCTGCACACCGGCCATAAATTGATTATTGTATTGAGAAATACCATCGCAAAGGACAACTGCGGCTTGCCGTTGAAAATGGGTCTTTGAGTCCAGGTTGATTTTATGGCCCAGTTCAAAGCCTGTTTTACGCGGGTTATCCTTGGGGTTTAAGTTAACAGAACCAATACCAAAAGTAATAGAGGAAGAATTGATGGCCAAGATTGCCAGACCACGGTTAAAAACCCCTTCTGAAAGGATGATACCGGAACAGGAGGATCCGATTAAACGTATAGGTTTCAGGATAGGGTAGATGACATCCAGGATTTCTTTTTTGGCATAAGAGATGGAGGTAAATACGATGACCATATCGGTGGTGATACTGTTGAGCTTGTTTTTGATAGCCACCGACGCTTGATGGGCCGCTTCTTGAGGGTTTTGTGCTTGACTAAAACCAATGGCAACGGAAAAAGACATATTATTATTATGGGGAGTCTTTAAAGGGTGTCAATAGAGTCCAATAATATTTATTGACGCTCATTAAGTGGATTGTTATATTAACGCTCCATAAATACCTTGCGGCCCCATCGTCTAGCCTGGTCCAGGACGAAAGATTCTCAGTCTTTAGACACGGGTTCAAATCCCGTTGGGGCTACCAGTACTTTTAAGTTGTCTGCTTTATTCTCTTTTTATACCTACCAAAAATACCATAACTCCTCGACAAATTAACAGCTAACAACGATTTTTTATCAATGTTAGTCAACACATCACAACACTAAAAAAGTCCTTATTTTGACTAAAATAGTGGTGAATTAGTGGTGAAAATCAAGGAGGCAGATCATGGAATTTGAAGGGGAAGTTAATATATCTGGAATCAATGACATTCTTCCTGATGTCGAACATGTGGAGTTCTTTTTCCCGTTATATTGATTTTGGTCAATGGTATGAGGGGCCTAAAAAGCGAAAACCCCATTCTTGAGGAACGGGGCCGCGTGAATTGGCGAGTCTCTTTCGAGCTCGCACTGTAAATATAGCATACGGCTGACAGATTTCAAGTTTTTTGTTGTTTGCCTCGGGTTAGCCTTGGCATGGATTAAAACGTCAAAACAGCCTGTAAGGTAAAAGTTCTTTCTTTTATCCAGTTCGGGTTATTTGCTTAATTCATCGACGGAAATCGTGTTAAATAAACGGTTTCCGTCTTTTTGTTGGATTCCTCCTTTTTCCTCCATTTTTCCCATCTTTACCAAAGATTGGATTACATTTTGGATTACAAATTTTTAACGATTGTCTCAAATTGATGTCTCGGGATAAGTTTGAGCAGTTCGTGAAAGAGTGTGTTAGAATGAAGACCTTTTCCTAGCAGCTTGCTGCAGGGCAAAAATCGGATACAATGGGAGCATGGCAGGAGATGGAAGGGTACGAAAAGGATACCATTGTGCGTGGCAAATACACTACCATATCGTCTTCCCGGTCAAGTACCGGAAGTTGATGTTGGATGAGAGCGTGATAAAGATCATAGAAGAAACCAGCGAGGCGATAGAACAACGGTACGAGATCGAAATGGAAGCGTTGGGGATGGAAGGAGATCATATTCATCTGCTGTGTGGCGGGCATCCAAAGTTGTCGATAGGGAAGATAGTCCAGGTATTCAAGAGCCTGACCGCGAGGGAGATATTCAGAAGGAGGCCAGGAGTGAAGAAGGAGCTGTGGGGAGGGGAATTCTGGTCGGATGGGTATTATGCGGCGACAGTGGGAGAGCGAGGGAACTGGGCAACGGTGGAGAAGTACGTGGTACAACAAGGAACCCCGAAGGAAAAACTAAAACAGTACAGGTTTTTTAAGTAGTTTGATACCCTGCAGCTTGCTGCAGGGTGGTTGATTCTAACACGAGCGATGCGATTCCCTTTTTATTTACCGGACACTTCTGGGGTTCATAAATTTCGCTTGTTTCGCTACTTTTTAAGCGAGGTTGGAGATATTTTTTAAGTATAAAATTATTAAGAGATATAACATATAGAGACATAATAACTTATATTATATTATTTGTGTAGTGGAAGTATCAGAAAATTTGCTTTAATGGAAAAAATATGTTATCTTTTAACGTTAAGCGATTTTATCGAAACTTTTCAGCCCCTTAAACAATATCAAAGGAAAAAACATGAAAAAAATTTTTTTAGCAGCTATCCTTGTATTTTTGTGTCAAGTGTATAAGGCCCAAGCCTATGTGGTGGATGGCAATCTCTCGGATTGGGGTGTTTCCCTGACGGCCCCGGGTGCAGACAAAAGGCACTATTTAGATACCCATACCCCCACCGGTCCCACTGTTGATTATGTGACAAAAGACAATGCCCAGGCCGGGGACGGTTTCGTGTATGTGGGCCCCGGTTACTCGATCGGTAACACCTATGACGCTGAAGCGATGTACTTTGATACGACCACGACTAACGCCTATTTGGCGATAGTGACCGGTTTGCCTCAAACAGAAATAACGTATCCGGCTGGAGACATATTCATTGATACCGGGAAATACCAAGATCCGCATTCCGCGTTTTATGACCCCAAGAAGTATGAATACGGGATCGACATCTCTACATCAAAACTATATAAAGTAGACAGTTGGGACGATACGGTCATTTTTCACAGTTCCGATCCATGGAGAATAGGTCCTTCCAGGACTTATCTGGCCGGTGTTCCGTTTGTCTATAGCGGTAATCAAAATTCCCACTATGTTTTGGAATCAGAATTCCCTTTGAATGCGTTGAATCTGAAGAATGGGGACGCCGTCTATTTACATTGGACCATGAAATGCGGCAACGATGCGTTGAACCTAAAGGGGAGTGTCGATGCGGTTCCTGAGCCAGCCAGTGTGGCTTTGTTGGCCTGCGGCCTTTTATTCACAATGGGCTTAAAACGATTGAGAATGAAGAAAATAGCATAGATTCATAGATAAATGTGGGTACTGGGGCTTTTTGTCCAGTGTGTTAGTGGTGGCGTTGGCAGTGAAATCATTAAATAGCGGCCCTTCCGTTGACAATTCTAAGACAAGTCATCGTTAATTTGGACATAATATCGCGGACAGCTATAGTGGCCTTGGCTTTGTTTGTCCAGGCATCCTTCGTTGAAGCGGCGCAGACAGACGTTGCCGTATTCCCACGGCCTGCTCATGTGGTGGTGGTCATTGAGGAAAACAAGTCCTTTGATGACATCATCGGCAATAGGGACGCCCCTTATATTAATCAGCTTGCCGCCGAGGGAGCAGTGATGGCGCGCTCTTACGCTATCACGCACCCAAGTTTGCCCAATTATCTTGCCATTTTTTCCGGCTCGACATATGGAGTCAAAGACGACGGTTGCGATTATTCTTTTAAAGGGCCAAACCTGGCCCAAGGCCTTAAGAATGCCGGCCTTGTTTTTAGTGCTTTTTCTGAAAGCATGCCTGCCGCGGGGTTTACCCAATGCGCTTACAATGCCTACCGAAAGAAGCACAACGCGCTGGCCTATTTCGCCTCACTGCCTAAAGAATTCAACCGGCCTTTCCGAGATTTTCCTCGTGATTTTTCCCATTTGCCGACCGTTGCCTTTGTGATTCCAAATCTTAACAACGATATGCACGATGGTACCATTGCTCAGGCCGATGCGTGGCTGCGTAAAAACATCAGTGCCTATGCCAAGTGGGCACAGATCAATAACAGTCTTTTGGTCTTGACGTGGGACGAAGACGATAATAGTGGCCAAAACCATATCGTAACCATATTAGTCGGAGCCCACATTCAGCCTGGCCGCTATATGCAGCATATCGATCACTATGACCTGCTAAGGACATTGACAATGTTTTATGGTATAGCTGCTATGAATAAAGCGGTTCAGGCGAAACCTATCACCGGCGTATGGGGGACAGATGTTTCCCATCCTAAGACCTAATAAATGGCAGAAATTTTCAATTTTTCAGGTATTTAGAATATGGGATTCAGGAAGGGGCTTCATAGATTCCTAAGCAGTCATCATTTTAACCCGGATTTTGCTATCGCAAAATTCACCCAATAGGGCCCAAGGGTCGTTTATCTAATCGGAGGAGAGGATGGGAAAAAGTGTTGTTTGTATCCATAATTCCGCCAGAAGCCAGATGGCTGAAGAGCTCTTGCGTAAGTTGGCGGGGAGATCGGTTTGAAGCTGACAGTGCCGGTCTTGAGCCAGGCAAGATTAACCCCGTGGTGGTGGATGTCCTTAAAGAAGAAGGGATTGATATAATGGACAAAAAGACCAAAGCGGTCTTTGTGTATATAAACAGGGACCAATCTACAGTTATGTGATTACGGTCTGATGAGGCCTCAGCGGAAAAATGTCCTGTTTTCCCTGGGGGATGTCAAAGATTACATTGGAGTTTTACTGACCCCTCTAAGTTCGAGGGGACCTACCAAGAGAGGCTCGCAAAAACACGGCAGTTCAAAGAACAAATTAAAGACCGGCTAAAGGCATGGATTTCTAATCTATAAGGCTAAAAAATACGCACCTTGGCTTGGGGGTCTAAAACCGTTTCTTTTGCGCCCGTCGGAGATTGAACAAAGCTTGCAGCGATATGGTAAGCATTTTGAAGTTCTTTGAGAGGGTCATAATCTTTATGGGCAGACATCCACAGGATATCTCTGTAAATTTTAGACGAATAGATGTTCATGAGGGTAGTTTTTGCGTCTGTCCGCAGTGCCCGGGCCATGATTTGACGGGCCGCATCTCGTGCCCCGTTTTTCCAGAAGATGACAGCCAAATCATAATAATTCCAAAAATTTTCAGGCCTGAGCTTGATGGCCTTTAAATAATTATTAATGGAACCCTTAATATCCCCCTGGTAATAATCACAAAAGGCCAACAGAGAATAGGCTTCGGCCATATCAGGCATGTATTTTATAATCCTGCGGTAGTATTCTAAATTTTCCCTTAACTCCACAGGCACCACAGAAGGCCTTTCCATGACCTGAAAAAGCAGGTCATAGGCCTGGGGAGAAGGGATATGAAAATCAAGGTCTTTGAGTTGGGAGGATTTTTTGCCTGCCAGATATTCTTTGATAAAAAATGGGGCATTTTTTTGATGTTGTTGCCCTGCCTTTTCAGCACTGCGGATGAACAAAATCGTCCCGATGGACAGGCACAGCCACAAAAAAAACAAAAAACAATAAGAACCTCTATCCATAATAAGTATAATTATATCATGAGTGTTTTGTTTTTTTGTCCTCTGATTTCGACTTTTTTCCTTTTTTATTTGGTCGCATTTTCTCACCCTGTTATCGTCAATGATGCAATTGGGTATGAGCAATTGGCAAAGCTGTTCGTTCATGGTGACTGGGTCTCCTATTTTCAAACAGGCCCCAATCGTGAGCCCCTATATCTTTTATTTGTCGCTGCCGCCATGAAGATTGGCAGCTTTCTCCATGTGCCTTACACAGCTCCATTGCTTCTCATGCAGGTCATGGTACTGTTGTCCGCTCAATTGATCTTAATGGCCATTCTCAAACATTTTCAAATAGTGGACGCCATCACCGCCGTTATTTCCATTTATTTTGTCGTATCGCCCAATATTTTTACGTCTTCTTTAATTGTATTCTCAGAAATTCTCATCTATCCCTTGATCCTGCTTTTTGTTTTTTTGCTTTATCAGATGATGTTAAAGGTAACGTCGGGGCCCAACGACTGGCGTGAATTTAGTGTTACGGGAATTCAATTGGGCCTTTGCGCAGCCGTACTGACTTATCTTAAAGGGATTTTTGAAGTCGCAGTCCCTTTAATTCTTATTTTGCTTCTGTTTATAGTCTTTAAAAATCAAGGGAAAATAAGCCTGTCGGTGGCCGTCAAGAAGTATCTGGTTTTTACAAGCATAACCTTAATAGTCTTTTTGGGAGCAGTTGTCCCGGTTAAATATTTGAATAAAATTTATAATAATACGTTTACTTTTACCGATCGCGGGCCAACGGGGATTTATGGGAATATAGTAAGAAATTCCACAGATATGACATACCCTAAACTCCTGGCGGGGGCGCTTACCATCATTCCGGACAAACGGTTCTGCAGGAGAGTTTTTCCCGATGATATGTGCGGCTATTGGGACAATGGGGTTTCGGATAAAATCGGTGCAGCCAAAGAGGTTGAATTAAGCAAACAATTCCCACCGGATGAAGTCAATAAGCGTTTGATCCTATTGTCTGCGCAACGGTTTATGCAACACCCCCTGGAATCCTTTGCCGCTTACCTGATCAATGCTTCGCGGTTCTTTTTTTGGGAATTCTTTTCCCCATCGTTTGTAGCTATCCCGGGGTGGGTTAAAAAAGTGTATAGATTTGCACCATTATATTATTTTCTTCTTTTTTCTGTTCCCCTAGCATCTTTGGCCTCATTTTTTTTCGCCGTCAAGAAAACCTTCTTCTGTTCCGACCATGGTTGCCGTAAACGCCAAACATTTTTGGCAGTTCTCACGTGCACCATTATTGCTTTTATAGCAGAACATTCTTTTAGTTTTACAAGCGAACGCTATGCTTTGGAATTGGCCCCGTTGTTTTTAGTCCTCATCGCGTTTTTTCTAGACCGGCTGATTTTTTATTTGCCATCAACAAAAAATCGACAATCTTAAGGAGAAAAAGTTGTTAAAAAAGACCGTATTTTATAAAGTTTTTTTGTTGGGCATTATTGTGATTGCTCCCCATTGTGCTTGGCCGCAGGGCTTTACACATAAAGAATTGCCTTATTATGATGAGATTATGAGAATCATCTACCCCCTGGAATATTCCGGATTCCATGTTTTGGTTAAACCAGAAGTAAATTTGAGCATCGATTTTAGTAAAAAAATATGGATCCTTCATAATATCCACCAGTATGATTCCCATGGGGCGCTCATATTAGAACAAGGGCGCTATGGCCTTTGTGCGGAGCTGGCCACCTATCTGTATGAAAAATTACAGACCATCGTAAGCAAACGATATGAGATCAAATTTGCCATGGTTATGGAATCGGGGTTTTTCCCCACAT
>JAJXTI010000140.1 GCA_021783915.1 bacterium | reverse complement strand
CCATGGGGCTTATACGGCAGCGTTTTTATCGATACCAATACCTGTTGCCGGACATGAGCACAATCTTGATTTTCCCATACCGCTTCCTTCATTGGTTAATCCGGATGCCCTTAGACTAGCTAACGTGCACTGGATCGTTTCCCACCATCCTTTGTTCCCCATGACCGGATTACAAATGTTTATAGGACACCCCGGACAACTGGCCGCCTGTAATCCTACATCTGGCCCGCTTTCAAAAATTGATTTTAAAGCCCTAAACAAATATTGGCATGACGTCGCCTGCCTTGTTAAAGACTATTCTTATGATCGTCCGTTGTATGTTTATCATTTAGAAGGGGCGTTGCCACGGGTGTATTTAGCTAGTCACATCTTGCCTTGGCCGCAGGGACAGCCTCCTATATTGAGTCAACAGGAATTAAAAATAGCGGCCCAAGGGACTGCATTTGTTGGTTTAAAGCAGTGGGGTATGCATCAGTCTCAAACAGCAGGCGGGAGCGTTGACATTGATGATTATCACAGTGATTACATGCGTTTGCATCTTAACGTACAACAGGACTCTTTGGTGGTTGTGGCCTCAACGTTAAATTCATACTGGCGTATATTAGTTGATGGCAGGAAGGTTGATGGCTTGGATGTTAATGGTTTTCAGACTGGATTCTGGGTGCCTGCGAAGGCCAAGCAAGCAGAGTTAATTTATTGTCCCCCTTTTCGGCCTGCACGATATCCAAAGTGTTAATGTCCCCTCAAACTCATGGAAAGAAGTTGGAATTTCGATTGATTGATTTTTCCCTTTACAAAATCTTTGTGGCTGATTAAACTAACGCTCTGTTTCATTGGGGCCGTAGTGTAGCCCGGTTAACATGTCAGCTTGTCACGCTGAAGATCGCGAGTTCAAATCTCGTCGGCCCCGCCATTCATATTGCTCATATAAAAACCTCTTCCTAAAACGGAGAGGTTTTTTATTTGTGACAGAAAATATCCATTCATCTTGCGTATGGTCCATTATCTCATCGTGGAATTACCCTAAGAGCGACGGCTTAGATCTGTCTGAATAAGCCGTTAATCTCACCAATATCTCTCATTCTTTATTGCCTCATATCTAGCTTAAATCTGGGCGTTTCTTATCTCTTTATCTCCAAAGTGGCCTTTAGTTTTTTCCCGACAGTTTCTCGATAATATGGGATTATAAGAGTTATCAATAGGAGAGAAACTGTCTAAGGCCAGATTTAGGTGCAGATTTTATCTCAGTTTCTAAAGTTTATTTTGAGACTTAGGAGGAGTTGCGAGACAATTCTTTAAAAGAGGGCCATTGTTCTTTGATGAGCTGGGTAAGACAGCTTTCCAGTCCTGTGAAGTGTACAGTTGTTCCCGCTATACGTCTTGTGTAAGGATGTGGGGTGTCAGTCGTGACAACGAAGACCATGGCTTGAGGATAGGCCCTGAGGAATGGGACGATACTGCTATCATCAAAGCTGTTGGCACGCCATTTGCACTCAATGGCGATCGGAGGTTTCTGTGAGCGGGAAATGATAATGTCGATTTCGTGTTTTTGTTTATCACGCCAGTAGTTGAAAGTACGGATTTGAAGCCTAGCTTGGAGTTCGTTTAAGACAAAATGTTCCCATAGTATCCCTTTATCTTCAGGGCGAAGATCCTTCCAGCCGCGGTAGTGACAGACGAAGCCGGTATCAAAGGCATAAACTTTGGGCGCATTGGTAATTTCGTTTGCCCTTGCCGTGTGGTATGGCCGCAGGATATGGACCAGGAAGGTAGCTTCCAGGATCCCAAGATAATTGTTGATTGTGGCGCGAGAGGCTTCACATGGTTTGGCAAAAGAGGTAGCTTCAAAAATCCCGCCGCTTTGAATATGGAGAAGCTCAACAAATTTCTGGAAAGAATAACGTTTTTCCAGACGGAATAATTCTTGAATATCTTTGGACCAGAACCCGTCCATCCATTCTGTGAAAGCTTTTTCATCGTGTTGTTTGGACATAAAGAATGGCGGCAGGCCTCCACGAAGGAGTCGGTGCTCAAGGGGTGTCTGTCCAAAATCTTTGAGATCTTGGGCTATGATGGGTGTCAACCAAATATCAGCTTTACGGCCAGTCAGGGTATCTCGGAATTTTTTGCTGGCTCCGAGCGTTGAGGACCCTGTGGCGATGATCTTGACATTTTTAAAATGATCAGAGGCAATTTTTAATAGTTCTGAAGGGTTACCCAAGCGATGGATTTCATCAAGGATCAAAATTTTTCCTGATTGTTCTGAAAGGAAAGATTCGGGGTCCTCCAGCATACGTCGGGTGCTGGGAAGTTCGCAGTCAAAATACTCTATTTTTGGTAGGCTTTGGCAAAGGAAAGTTTTGCCCGAACGCCGAACTCCCGATAACCAGATGACGGAATACCGGATAAAGGCTTTTTCTATTTGGCTGAGCCAGAATTGACGGTTAACCATACGTCAAGATATTATCATTTAGTTACACTAAACGCAAGTAGTATTTTCGCTGGATAGGGGATTGGCGCAGAGATATCTAGTACAAATCTCGTCCAGGCCGTTTCTTAAAGCCCCTAAATTATTTGGTTTAGGGCCTTTAAATTGGGGACTTTCTTTTTAGTATAATCACTCCGTGGTTCTCGGTATTCCCAGGCTCAGCGTGCCAGTTGCCCCCGTAATGATATATGGGGACAAAATTTTGCATGATGTACATGTAGATTATGGGGCAGTAAGTCTTGCCAAAGATTC
>JAJXTI010000049.1 GCA_021783915.1 bacterium | reverse complement strand
TATTTTCAAAAGATGTAACTCCTGATAAGGAAAACTGCTAATTATCACGAAGTTGAACGGATAGCGCTTGAGGCTCAGAAGCAAATTTTAGAGGATGTAGAATTGGCTAAACACTTCCCGGCAGTTAACACACAGTTGAATTCTTTTAATAGTACTTCTGATAAAGCAGAATTGATAACAAAAGGTGGTATCAACCTTAACCAAATCAATGTCAACCGTACGGGGAAGAGCATTAACGTCCAATTCGACCCGGCCCAGCTTAATGAATTAATGCAAGGCGGATTTGAAGGTTTTGCGCCGGTGATTACCAACATTCAGTTTATTCGAAATCCATTTCTTTTATTAGGCGTGAACCCGGCTAAGGGGTCGGAAGTGCTGGCGTAGCTGTGATGGGGAGAAAATTTAAGTTGACATTAAAAGTTTTTTTGGCATAATGACCCATACTTTGAATCCGCAGGTCCATCCTGTCTCAAAGAATTCTATTCAAGAAAAGGGGATTACAGAAGAATGAACGATCAAGAATTGTCCATGGAGGCTCTCTATGAGAGTACTCTGAAAGATATTAAGGAAGGAGAAATCATCAAAGGCACGATTGCCGCGGTGAACCCTAAAGAAGTCATAGTCGACATAGGGTTTAAATCCGAAGGTTTTGTGCCCATTGAGGAATTCCGTAACCCGGCGGAGCTTGTCGTCGGGAGCCAAATTGAAGTCCTTATTGAGAACATCGAAGATGACCATGGCCGGCTGATTCTTTCGTTCGGCAAGGCCGAGCGTTTGAAGGGCTGGCAGAAAATTTCTGACGATATCAATGAAGGCGATATCGTTGAGGGCCGCGTTGTCCGCGCGGTCAAGGGCGGGTACATTGTCGATGTTTTTGGCATCGAAGCTTTCCTTCCAATGTCGCTTTCCGCTTTTAAAGGTATCTCCAACAATGATATCACCACCAAGCCGTTTAAGTTTGTTGTGGCCAAGATGAACAAGCAAAGACGCAACCTCATCCTTTCCCGCCGAGAGATGGTGCAGAAGGAACGCGAAGAGGTGCGTGAAAAACTTTGGGGCGAAATCAAAAAAGGGCAGAAGCGCAAGGGCCTTGTCAAAGGCATCACCGATTTCGGCGCCTTTATCGATTTGGGTGGTATCGACGGTCTGCTTCATATCACGGACATGAGCTGGAGCCGTATCAACCATCCTTCCGAAATTGTCTCCGTCGGCCAAAGGCTTGAAGTGTTGATTTTAGATTTCGACAAAGACAATTCCAAGGTTTCTTTGGGTTTAAAACAGATCATTGCCAACCCCTGGGACGAGGCTGCCGCCAAATTCCCGGCCGGAAGCCGTATTAAAGGCAAAATTGTCAACATCATGCCTTACGGCGTATTTTTGGAAATAGATAAAGGCATTGAAGGCCTTTTGCATGCCTCTGAAATTACCTGGCAGAAAAAAATGGTCAACCCGCAGGAGATGTTTAAACTGGGGGACGTTATTGAGGTGCAGATTATTAATGTGGACAAAGACGCCAAACGCATTTCTTTGAGCATGAAACAGCTTGAAGAAAATCCGTGGGGCTCTGCCGCACAGAAATTCAATGTGGGTGATAAAATTAAAGGTACTGTGCGTGGGTTTACCGATTACGGCGCTTTCGTTGAGTTTGAGGATGGACTGGAAGGCATGATCCACGTTTCAGATATGTCTTGGACCAAAAAAGTCAACCATCCCCAGGAAGTTTTGCAAAAAGGCCAGGAAGTGGATGTCATTGTCCAGGGTGTTGACGCGGAAAACCGCAAAATTACTTTAGGCCTGAAGCAATTACAGATCAACCCCTGGAATGACATTGCCCAGAAATTTCCGGTGGGTTGTGTTGTCCCTTGTGAAGTCGTGATGAATTCCAATTTTGGCGTGTTTGTTAAATTGGAAGGCGACATCGAGGCCCTGGTGTATTCCTCTGAAATTGACAAGCAACAGGCCGCTTCTTTAAAGGCCGGCGATAAATTGCAGGTTAAAGTCATTAAAGTAGACGTCGAAGGTATGAAAATCGGCGTTTCCGCGCGTTTATAATAAATTCCGTAGGGGCAGGTTTGAAACCTGCCCCTACTTTTTTCTCCACTATGTCCACCCAAGAGACCATCCAGAAAATCTTCCGTGGTACGATCGAAATCATCAACACTGATGACTTGGCCAAGAAATTAGTGCTTAATCGCCCGTTGGTCATTAAAGCCGGATTTGATCCTACCGCCCCTGATATTCATTTGGGCCATGTCGTTTTATTAAAAAAGATGAGGCAGTTCCAGGACTTGGGCCACAAAGTGGTGTTTTTAATCGGGGATTTCACCGCGCAGGTAGGGGATCCGACGGGTCGCAATGAACTGCGAAAAAAAATGTCGTTGGCCGAGATTGAGCAAAACGCCAAAACTTATAAACTGCAGGTCTTTAAAATTTTGGATCCCCAAAAGACAGAAGTTGTTTTCAACAGTCAGTGGCTAAACCGCCTGACCTCTCAGGATGTATTGGAATTGTCTGCGCGTTCGACGGTAGCGCAGATGCTGGCCCGGGCGGATTTTAAAAAGCGTTTTGAGTCCGGACGTGAGATCAGCTTATTGGAATTCATTTATCCCCTCTTGCAAGGCTACGATTCGGTGCATTTAAAGGCGGACGTGGAATTGGGGGGCAGTGATCAAAAGTTTAATCTGCTGATGGGGAGGCAATTACAGGAAAGCTACGGCCAGGCGCCGCAGGTTGTTGTGATGACCCCTTTATTGGAAGGTACCGATGGCATCCAGAAGATGAGCAAATCCTTGGGCAATTATATCGGTATCAATGAAACACCCAATGAAATGTTCGGCAAGATCATGTCAATTAGCGATAGTTTGATGTTTCGCTATTATGAAATTTTGACACAAACGGATTTAAACGCGGTCAAAGAAATGCACCCCAAAGAAGCCAAGCAGCAGTTGGCCATGAGCATTGTCGATATGTTCCATCCTCAAGGGGAAAGCGCTAAAGCAAAAATTTATTTCGAACAGACATTTAGTCAGCACAAAATTCCTTGCGATATTCCCGAAATCCAATTGACACAGGGACAAAAATTATTAGATGTCCTTATGTTAGAGAAAATAGTGGCCTCTAAAAACGAAGGACGCCGCCTCCTCAAAGAGGGAGCTGTTACGTATGAGGGAGTTGTTGTTTCTGACGAGAACTTGGCCTTAAAGTCAGGTGTTTTAAAAATAGGCAAGCGACGTTTTTTACGTTTATTGTAGATGGTTAAAAATCATATAAATTTATTCTTGACAAACAAAATAGCAGCAGATATACTTTCGGTTCATTTGTTTCACGCTGCAGGTGGCTGAACATACTGCCCTTGTAGCTCAGTTGGTAGAGCACGTCCTTGGTAAGGACGAGGCCAGCGGTTCAATCCCGCTCGAGGGCTTGTAGTTATCATCAATCTTCATGTGACTCCGTAAGGGTTCCAGTGGTCTCTCACGGGGGAGCGCGAAAAGTTGGAAATAAAATATGCGCGAGACAATTCATTTTCAATGCACCGAATGCAATCGTATTACTTATAACAGTACAAAAGATAAGAAAAAGAAACCAGAACGTATTGAGTTAAAGAAGTTCTGTTCATTCTGTCGTAAACATACCGTCCATAAAGAGACGAAAAAATAGTTTAATTTATGACTGGTGTTTTGTCCCGACATTTTCTGGCTTTATATGTGGAAGTCGGGATCCCGGCTGAAATACCGGGATGCTTGTAACGTACATATTAGGCCTGTAGCTCCAATTGGTAGAGCGACGGTCTCCAAAACCGTGCGTTGCAGGTTCGACTCCTGCCAGGCCTGTTGAATTTTTCTGAAGAAAAAATGAAACCCCGTTGTTTGTTTTCAAAGAAAACTAGCAGGGTATACTAAAAAATGATTACCAAAGTTCAAAATTTTATCGGGGAAGTCCTCGCAGAGATGAAAAAAGTCTCCTGGGTGACCCGTCAGGAATTATGGGATTCTACGCTGGTTGTGGTTACCAGCTCTGTGCTTTTAGGATCGTTTGTAGCAATCGTGGATTTTGTTCTTTCAAAAGGTGTAGCTCAATTATTAAGGTAAAACATTTATGAAATGGTACGTGGTCCATACGCAAACAGGTGCGGAAGAAAGAGCTAGGGCGGGTTTAGAAAGCCGTATGGCTTCTACGACGCTTAAGCAGTATGTGGAAGAAGTTGTTGTGCCGACCGAGCAGGTTTCTGAGGTGCGTGGAGGCAAGAAGCGTATAACCAGCCGCAAATTTTTTCCAGGGTACCTTTTAATTAAAATGGAGATGAACAAAGAAAGCTGGTATTTGGTTAAAACCACTCCGGGCATTACCGGCTTTATTGGTCCGGGGCGTCAGCCTCAACCTCTGACTGATTCGGAAGTGGACAATATCCTCAAGCGTACGGAAGAAACCGGTTCAAAGCCTTCACCTAAGATCGTTTTTGAAGTGGGTGAGGCGATTCGGATCGCGCAAGGGCCGTTTGCGAATTTCAATGGTTCTGTGATGGAAGTTTATCCGGATCGCGGCAAATTAAAGGTAAGCGTGTCGATATTTGGTCGTTCGACTTTGGTTGAACTTGAATATTGGCAGGTCGAGAAAATATAAATTTGAAATTCGAACATTCAAATTTAAAAGGACGTTAAAAAGATTATGGCTAAAGAAGTCGTTGCTCAAATTAAACTTTATGTTCCTGCTGGCCAGGCCAACCCTGCACCTCCGGTCGGTCCTGCTTTAGGTCAGCATGGTGTCAACATTATGATGTTTTGTAAAGCATTTAATGACAAAACTAAGGGGAAAGAGGCCTTGCCTTTACCTGTTATCATCTCGGTTTACAAGGACAAATCTTTCGATTTTGTCATCAAAACACCCCCGAGCTCAGCCCTTATAAAAAAGGCGGCAAAATTAGCCAAGGCTTCCGGTACAGCCGGTAAAGAGGTTATTGGTTCGCTGACAATGAAACAGATTGAAGAAATCGCTAAAATGAAAATGGATGATTTAAATACGGTCGATATGAGGCAAGCGATAATCACTATTGCCGGTACAGCCCGCAGTATGGGTATTGAAGTAAAAGGATAAGCATATGTCAAGATTAAGTAAACGCATGAAAGAAGTTAACCGTGTCGTTGAAGGGATTAAAAATCCCATTTCCTTAGCGGAGGCAATTTCTTATTTGTCCAAAGCCCCCAAGGTCAAATTCGATGAGACAGTCGAGCTGCATTTTAACTTAAACGTGGATTTAAAAGCCTCCGATCAGGGTATCCGCGGCACTGTGGTGTTGCCTCACGGCATCGGTAAATCTGTGAAGGTGGCGGTCTTTTGTAAAGGTGATGCGGTTGCCAAAGCGCAGTCCGCGGGTGCGGATTTTGTCGGCAGCAATGATTTGATTGATAAAATTAATAGCGGATTTATGGATTTTGACGTCGTGGTAGCAACTCCCGACATGATGCGGGATATCAGCAAACTCGGTAAGGTCTTAGGTCCTCGCGGGCTTATGCCTACACCCAAAGCCGGTACAGTCACAACCGATGTTGAACGTACCATCAAAGAAGTCAAAGCAGGCCGTGTTGAGTTTAAGTCTGATAAACAGGGCGGTATTCATTTAGGGATCGGCAAAAAATCTTTCGCTGAGAATAAGCTAGTGGAAAATGCCCAGCAGGTCATTGAGGCGGTCAACCATGCCAAACCAGCGACAGTTAAGGGAAATTTGATTAAAAGTTTGTCCGTGGCAACTACCATGGGCCCGGGAGTGAAGGTGGCAATATGAAAGTCGGACAATTATATCGTAAACGTATCGCTGACTCTGTTAAAGAGGGTGTTACCAAAAAAAGCAATGCTTTTGTAGTCACTTATAGCGGGGTTTCTTCTTCGAAAATGGATTCTTTACGTAAGGACTTAAAACGTAAAAAGGCCGATATTTTAGTTTCTAAAACGTCCGTTGCCCGTATAGCGCTTAAAGATTCCAATTACGAAACATTGGCCAACCGTCTTAGCGGCCAGTTGGCTTTTATTTTGAGCGATGCGGACGCTTCTGAGATTTCCAAAGTTCTTGTTAATTTTTCTAAGAATTATGAAGGTTTTATTGTGCAGGGGGGGCTGCTTAATGGCGCCATGTTAAGCCCGGAAGAGGTCAAGACCTTGTCCGATTTGCCTTCCCGCGAAGTTCTTTTAGCGAAATTCGTCGGTACCTTGCAGGCGCCTGTGACGCGTTTCGCCGCAGCGTTAAATGCAAAATCACGAGATTTTGTCTCGATTTTAACTCAGAAAAGTAAAAAGGGAGGAAATTAAGATGTCCGAAACAGCCGTTAAAGAAATGGCCCCGAAACTTGAGGGGATCTACAAAGAAGTCACCAGTTTGACTGTCCTCGAATTGGCCGAGTTGGTCAAAGCCATGGAGGATAGATTGGGTATCCAGGCCGCTGCTCCTGTGGCTGTCGCCGCTGTTGGTGGCGCTGCCCCTGCTGCTCCTGTCGAAGAAAAAACGTCTTTTGATGTTATTTTGAAGGAAGTGGATGCCGCCAAAAAGATAGGTGTTATTAAAGAAGTGCGTGCGGTGACCAATTTAGGCCTGGCTGAGGCCAAAACTTTAGTGGAATCAGCGCCTAAAACCATCAAAGAATCTGTTCCCAAAGCCGAAGCTGAAGAGCTTAAGAAAAAGATCGAAGCTGCCGGCGGTAAAGTGGAACTGAAGTAATTCGACGCTATTTTTCTCATTAACCTTAATCCGAGGATGATTTCTATCATCCCTTGGTGTATGGTGCAAGCAACCCCCTAGCAATCAGGGGATGGCCACCATAAATTGGCAGGAATATATGGAAAAACTAAAAATCAAAGATTTTAGTAAGTTCCAGGATAATTTTGTATTACCACAACTGTTAGACATTCAAACACTCTCTTACGAAGACTTCTTTCAAAGAGAAGTTCATTCCGATAAGCGCAAAGACCAAGGGTTGGAAGAAGTTTTCCGTGAGGTTTTTCCCTTGGAAAGTTATGACGCGCAAATTCGCCTGGAATATATCGGATATGCCATCGGTAAAGAGAAATATTCCCGTTACGAGTGTCAGCGCCGTGGGATGACTTATGCCGCCCCTTTAAAAGTTAAATTACGCTTAATTACACCGGTAGACATCAAAGAGCAGGAAGTTTATTTCGGAGATTTCCCGCTCATGACCGATACCGGCACTTTCATTATTAATGGTGACGAACGCGTTGTTGTTTCCCAAATCCAGCGTCCGCCGGGTGTTTCTTTTGAAGAAGAAACTCATCCGACGGGTAAAAGCATTTATTACGGTCGTATCATCCCTTCCCGCGGGGCATGGTTTGAAATAAAATATGACCTTAACGATGTTTTGATCGCTTATGTGGATCGCCGCCGTAATTTTCCAGCGTCCCAAATCCTTCGCATCATGGGGTTAGCCACGACCGATGAAATGACGAAGATGTTGGGTGATCATTTTGATAAATTAAAAAACACCTTGGAAAAAGACCATACGACCAATAAGGAAGAAGCCTTGTTAGATTTCTATCGCAAAATGCGTCCCACGGAACCAGCAACGGTGGAAGTAGCTGAGACGCTGTTTTTCCGTTTATTTTTCGACCCTAAGCGCTATGATTTAAGCAAGGTAGGTCGTCACATTGTCAACCGTAAATTAGGGACCAACGTCTCTATGGACAACCGCGTGCTTGATATTGATACGGTGGTAGCGGTGATCAAATATTTGGTCGGTTTACGCGAGGGAACAGGGGAATGTGATGATATCGACCACTTGGGTAACCGCCGCATTAAGTCCGTTGGTGAATTGGTGCAGAACCAGGTACGCATCGGTTTAGCCAGGCTTGAACGTTCCATCAAAGAACGTTTGGTCGTCATGAGTTCTTTTGAGAACTTGACCGTCCATCACTTGATTAATTCCCGTTTGTTCTCCAATCAAATTCAGGATTTCTTTGCCAGAAGTCAGTTGTCTCAGTTTATGGATCAAGTCAATCCGTTATCGGAAATGACCCATAAACGCCGTATGTCAGCTCTTGGCCCTGGCGGTCTTTCCAGGGAACGCGCCGGTTTTGAAGTGCGTGACGTCCACCCGACCCACTATGGCCGAGTCTGTCCCATTGAGACCCCCGAAGGCCCGAACATCGGTCTCATAGCTTCTTTGACGACTTGTGCGCGTGTCAATGAATTGGGTTTCATTGAAACGCCTTATCGTAAAGTAGTCGACGGTAAAGTGTCCAATAAGAAGATTGAATATTTAACCGCGGATATAGATCAAAACAAATATATCGCCCAGGCCAATTCACCGGTGGACAAAGATGGGAATTTTACTGAGGCATTGGTCTCTTGCCGTTATAAAGGTGATTTCCCGCGCGTTAAACCTCAAAAAGTCGAATACATGGATGTGTCACCTAAACAGTTGGTATCGGTGGCTGCGGCCTTGATTCCATTCCTTGAACATGACGACGCTAACCGCGCACTCATGGGTTCTAACATGCAGCGGCAATCCGTGCCTTTGATGATTCCTGAAGTGCCTTTGGTAGGAACAGGTATGGAGGGAAAGGTGGCCCAGGACTCTGGAGTTGTCGTTATGGCCAAAGAAAGCGGCACGGTCACTAAGGTTGACGGCCGTGAAATTGTTATTGGTAAAACCACATACTCTTTAAAGAATTTTCAGCGTTCCAACGCCAATACCTGTGTGCACCAACGTCCTCTGGTTCAATTGGGTCAGAAGATTGAAGGAGGAGATGTCATTGCTGATGGTATTGGTACAAGTTTTGGCCGTTTGGCTTTGGGCCGTAATGTCTTGGTGGCCTTCATGCCGTGGCGTGGTTATAATTTTGAGGACGCTATTTTGATTAATGAACGTATCGTGCGTGAAGATGTTTTTACTTCCATTCACGTCGAGCGTTTTGAATGTGAATGCCGTGAGACCCGCTTGGGTAACGAAGAAGTCACCCGTGACATTCCAAACGTCGGTGATGAGGCCCTCAAAGACTTGACTGAAGAGGGTATTATTCGTGTTGGGGCGGAAGTCAAGGCCGGCGATATACTTGTTGGTAAAGTGACTCCTAAAAGTGAAAAAGAACTTTCTCCTGAAGAGCGTCTGTTGCGTGCTATTTTTGGTGAGAAAGCTGCCGATGTGCGCGACACTTCTTTGACATTGTCTCCTGGCATTGAAGGGGTTGTTGTCAATGTGGAAGTTTTTGCCCGCAATGAACGCGGTCGTAAATCCAAACAGGACAAGACCAAAGAAAACACGGCCATTCATAAGATCAAAGAATATTATAAACAAGAAATAGAGATTATTAACCAGGAAAAAGATGCCAAATTAAGCAAAATTTTAGGCATTGATAAAAAACGTATTTGGAAATTGACTATCGAAGACATTGATGAAGGTTCCGAGGCCCGTGAAGTGATGGGCTTTTACATGGATAAGATCGCCCAATTGATGGAAGAAGAAGAGCGCGAGCTCGATTTGATCCGTCGAGGTGATGAGCTTCCTGCCGGCGTCCTTAAACGTGTGGTTGTCTATGTTGCAACCAAACGCAAGCTTTCCGTAGGAGACAAAATGGCGGGGCGCCATGGTAATAAAGGTATTGTTTCGCGTATTATGCCCGAGGAAGATATGCCGTTTTTAGAAGACGGTCGTTCTGTGGACATTGTCCTTAATCCTTTAGGTGTGCCTTCACGTATGAACGTAGGTCAGCTTTTGGAAACCCATCTGGGTTGGGCCGCTAAGATTTTGGGGTTCTATGCGGAGACGCCGGTATTCAACGGTGCCACCGAAGAGGAAATTCGTGAACTCCTTAAAACGGCCGGTTTGCCCGAAGATGGCAAGGCGGTTGTCTTCGACGGCCATACAGGCGTATCTTTTGAGCAGAAAGTGACCGTTGGTTACATTTATATGCTTAAACTTAACCATTTAGTCGATGAAAAAATTCACGCCCGTTCCATTGGGCCTTATTCGCTAGTTACCCAGCAACCGCTTGGCGGTAAAGCGCATTTCGGTGGTCAGCGCTTCGGGGAAATGGAAGTTTGGGCTTTGGAAGCCTATGGTGCGGCCTATACTTTGCAGGAAATGTTGACTGTTAAATCCGATGACGTCAATGGCCGCAGCCGTATCTATGAAGCCATTGTCAAAGGCGAACAAGCGCTCGCACCTGGAACGCCGGAATCCTTTAACGTTTTGGTGAAAGAGTTACAGGGTCTTTGTCTGGATATTCGTATGGAAAGAGCTGAATCCGAACAACCACAAAAGGAAGAAGCCAAACAATGAACAAAATTGACATCACAAAACAAGATCGTATTACGATTAGAATCGCCTCTCCGGAGGTTATATCTTCCTGGTCAACCGGTGCTGTTAAAAAGGCCGAAACCCTTAATTATCGCACCCTAAAACCGGAAAAAGATGGACTTTTCTGTGAAAAGATTTTCGGGCCTATCCGCGACTGGGAATGTAATTGCGGTAAATATAAAGGGATCAAATTTAAGGGTATCACCTGTGACCGTTGCGGGGTCTTGGTGACCCGCTCTTCGGTGCGTCGTGAACGCATGGGTCATATCGATTTGGCCTGTCCCGTGACCCACATATGGTTTTACAAAGCGGTGCCTTCCCGTTTGGCGGCTTTGTTGCAAGTGGGCTTGCGCGATCTGGAGAAACTTATTTATTATGAAGAATATGTGGTCATTGATCCGGGGACGTCGCCTTTAAAGAAAAAACAGTTCCTTTCCGAGGATGAATATCAAGATGCCATGGTCAAACATGGAGGGGCTTTCAAGGCCAAAATCGGGGCGGAAGCCGTCCGTGATTTGCTTAAAGAAATTGATTTGGTTGTCTTGTGTAAGAAATTACGCAAGGATTTGGCTGATGCCAACCCTAATGGGACCAATTTTAAAAAATTAGCAAAAACTTTAAAGATTGTTGAAGATTTCAGGGCTTCGGGTAATAAATCTGAATGGATGGTTCTGGATGTATTGCCGGTTATTCCTCCGGATCTTCGTCCATTGGTTCCTCTGGAGGGCGGACGTTTTGCCACTTCCGACTTGAATGATCTTTATCGCCGGGTTATTAATCGTAATAACCGTTTAAAGAAACTGATCGACCTCAACGCTCCGGAAATCATTGTCCGTAATGAAAAGCGTATGTTGCAGGAAGCCGTGGACGCTTTGTTGGATAATGGCCGTCATGGCCGTCCGGTGTTAGGCAGCGGCAACCGTCCTTTGAAGTCCCTTTCGGACATGCTTAAAGGTAAGCAGGGACGTTTCCGTATGAATCTTTTGGGTAAGCGTGTTGATTATTCCGGACGCTCTGTTATTGTTGTTGGGCCTGAATTGAAGTTGCATCAATGCGGTTTGCCTAAGAAAATGGCTTTGGAATTGTTTGAACCATTTATTATTCGCAAATTGCGTGAAAAAGGTTTTGTGCATACCATTAAAGGTGCCAAACGTATGGTCGAACGCGCTAAAATTGAGGTGTGGGACATCCTCGATGAGGTCATCCAAGACCATCCGGTCATGCTTAACCGTGCGCCGACACTGCATCGTTTGTCTATTCAGGCGTTTCAGCCGGTGCTTATCGAAGGTAAAGCTATTAAATTGCACCCATTGGTTTGTACGGCATTTAACGCGGACTTCGATGGTGATCAAATGGCCGTGCATGTGCCCTTGAGTTTGGAAGCACAAATTGAGTGCCGGTTACAATTATTATCGGTGAACAACCTGTTTTCACCAGCTGATGGCCGTCCTGTTGTGTCTCCAACCCAAGATATCGTTTTAGGGTTATATTATTTGACCAAGGAACGCCCCGGGGCTCCGGGGGAGGGGCACTTATTTGCCAGCCGTGATGAGGTTAAAATCGCCCACTATGACGGTTATTTAGACCTTCATGCTCGCATTAAATTGCGTTTAGATATTCCCGTATGGGGGCAGGAAAAACCATCTTTAGTTATCCAACAGGATATCAAAGCCAAGTCCAATAAAGAGGAAGTTAAAAGTAAAATCACTAACATTATCGAAACTACCGTTGGGCGCGTGTTTTTCAACGAAATTCTACCGCTTGATTACGGTTTTGTGAATGATCTGTTAGATAAAAAACGTATCGGTGCGGTGATTGCTGATTGCTATAAACGTTTCGGACAGCATCGTACGGTCAAGCTACTGGATGATGCTAAACAATTAGGGTTTATGAAATCTACCGAGGCAGGTATTTCCATTGCCATGTCGGATTTAACGATTCCTGAAGATAAGCCCAGAATTATTGCGGCCGCCAAAGCGGAAGTGGCCAAGGTGGATGATCAATACCGTAAAGGTATCATTACAGGCCGTGAACGTTACAATAAAGTTATCGACGTCTGGACCCATACAACGGAAACCCTTTCCGATATGGTGTTTAAGAAAATGGATCCGTTTAATCCTGTTTATATTATGGCGGATTCCGGGGCACGTGGTTCTAAATTACAAATCCGTCAGCTTTCAGGTATGCGTGGGCTCATGGCTAAACCATCTGGAGGAATGATCTATAACCCCATTA
>JAJXTI010000048.1:8959-12540 GCA_021783915.1 bacterium | reverse complement strand
AGTTTGTCCATTGCTTGCGCTTCTATTATCGCCAAAACTTACAGGGACCGTATCATGGAAAATTATGATCGTATTTTTCCTCAATATGGATTTAAGGTGCATAAAGGTTATCCTACGGCGTTGCATAAACTAGCCATTATTCAATATGGACCGTCCATGATCCATCGAAAGACTTTTCAATCCAAGGCCCTTAGGCAAGGGGTCATATGATTTTTGATGATCTAAAACATTTAAAGCGTTACCAAGTCCCTAGGGCGGATGAAATTTTAAGGTTTATCTCTGAAAATGATTGTATGAAACTGCCCAATGGACAAATAGATATTGATGGAGAAAGGTTATTTGTCCGCGTTATGGAATATGTGCCTAAACCAACCTCCGAGAATAATTTTGAAACACACAAGAATTATGCGGATTTGCAATATATAGTTTGTGGGGTTGAGTTAATGCAGGCCGTTTCTTCCAAGGCCATTTCCCCTGTATCGGATTATGATGTTAAAGGGGACTATCAATTTTTTAAAGCCTGCCAGGAAATCACAGATCTTGTTGTCGGGCCGCACGAGTTCGCTGTATTCTATCCCGGTGAAGCCCACCGTGCGGCTTGTCTGTATCAAGACCATCATGGCCTGGTTAGAAAATTGGTCTTTAAGATTAAAATATAAAAAGACAGCTTTTATTTTATTAAAATTTTGCTAGAGAACCTTCTTTACAGTCTGTTAAAAATTTGGTATAAAAGACAATCGTTTTTCCCGGGACATTAGCTCATCTGGTAGAGCATCTGACTCTTAATCAGAGGGTGGCTGGTTCGAGTCCAGCATGTCCCACCATTTTTCCGAAGATAAAATATCTCTCAATTTTATTTATGTCTTCTAAGACCATTGATATAGAGTCTCTCAAAAAGCAGGCCGTTATTTTTCGCCGTGATATCTTAGAGACATTGGAAACGGCCGGTTCCGGCCATCCGGGGGGCTCTCTGTCCGCCGTGGAAATCATGCTGGCCCTTTATGGGCATGTCATGAATCACAACCCCAAAGACCCTGCTTGGGATGGTCGCGACCGTTTGGTTGTTTCCAAAGGGCATGTAACACCTGTGGTCTATGTCACATTGGCCAATTTCGGCTATTTCCCTAAAGAAGAATTAAAAACATTTCGTAAATTCGGCAGCCGTTTACAGGGGCATGTGACCACTAAAGTCCCCGGGATTGAATTTAATACGGGTTCTTTGGGTCACGGGCTTTCTTTTGCCAATGGCATTGCCTTGGGCGCCAGAATGCGGGGAAAAAACTTTAGGGTCTATTGTTTAATGGGGGATGGTGAAATCCAGGAAGGTTCTGTGTGGGAGGCGGCCATGACAGCCGCTCACCATAAATTGGACAAAGTTTGTGCCATCATCGATTATAATAAAGTCCAGGAAAACGGTCCTACCAAAGAAATTAAAGACTTGGAACCTCTGGCAAAAAAATGGTCTTCTTTCGGATGGCATGTTTTTGAAGTCGATGGACACAGCATTAAGGAGCTCATGACCGCTTTCGATGAATTTAAAAACATCAAAGGCAAGCCCTGTGTGATTATTGCCCATACAGTCAAAGGCAAAGGTATTTCTTTCATGGAAGGCAAGAGTGCCTGGCACGGGAAGGCCCCCAATAAAGAACAGTTGGCTTCAGCTTTATCGGAATTAAAATAATGGAACATAAATTTACCCCCACACGCGACGGATTTGGTGAAGAAATGGTTGCCTTAGGCAGAGTCAATAGTGATATTGTGGTTGTTTCCGGCGACTTGGAAGACGCGACCAGAGCGGAATACTTCAAAAAAGAATTTCCCCAAAGGTTTTTTAATTTAGGCATTACGGAGCAGGATGTCGTTGGTACGGCCGCGGGTTTAAGTACGCAAGGCTATGTGGCTTTCGCCACTTCCTTTGCCGTTTTCTTGACCAACCGCGCCTATGATATGATTCGTCTGGATGTCTGCTACAACAACATGGATGTAAAAGTGGTTTGTTCCCATGGCGGCGTAACAGTCGGTGAAGACGGCGCTTCAGCCCAATGTTTGGAAGATTTTGCCATCATGCGCGTTTTGCCTAACATGAGGGTAATATGCCCTATGGATTATATTGAAGCTAAGAAAGCGACCCGCGCCATCGTCAAAGAATTCGGCCCTTTTTATATGCGGACTTCGCGTGCGCCGCTTGCGGTGATCACGAAAGAGGAGGACGCTTTTGTCATCGGCAAAGCCAATGTCATGAGAAAAGGCAAAGATGCCACTGTCATTGCTTGTGGCAGTATGGTTGCGGAAGCATTGTCAGCCGCCCAGATGTTAAAGACCCAAGGCATTGATATTAAGGTTGTCAATATGCATACCATTAAACCTATCGATGTGCAGACAATCCTTGATTCCGTTAAGGAGACAGGGGCTATTGTCACGGCAGAAGAGCATCAAATCCATGGCGGGCTTGGCAGTGCCGTTGCCGAAGTGGTTTCTCAACATGTCCCATGTCCCATAGAAATGGTGGCTGTTAAAGACAGTTTCGGGGAAAGCGGGAGCCCGGCACAACTCATGGCCCATTTTGGCCTTAAAGACATTAATATCGTAGAGGCAGTCAAGAAAGTCATCAAACGCAAGTAGGGTGGATGTGGACCCCGCCTGTACAAATGAGGGATATATGCCTAAAACCATTTTGCATGATTTAGCCGAATTAGGTCAAAGTCTTTGGATAGATAATATCAGCCGTTCAATGATTATCAACGGCCATTTAAAAGGGCTTATTGAACAGGGTTTGCGCGGGCAGACATCGAACCCTACCATTTTTAAGCAAGCCATTTCTTCGAGCAGCGATTACGACCAGAAGATCCAGTCTTTGGCCGAGAAGGCCAAAAGTACTTTCGAAATTTATGACGAGTTAACAATCCAAGACGTGAGGGATGCGGCCGACCTTTTTAAGGGTGTTTATGAACAGACCCAGGGCCTTGACGGGTATGTGAGCTTAGAGATAAACCCTAAATTGGGCAATGAATTAGATGCTCAATTGACGGAAGGTTTGCGCTTGTGGAAGAAACTCAACCGCCCTAATGTCATGATTAAAGTGCCGGCCACCAAAAATGGCATGAGCGTCGCCGAAGGATTGATTGCCGAAGGCGTGAATGTAAATGTCACCCTTATTTTCTCAGCGGAACAATACACGCAAGTCATGTGGTCTTATTTAAAAGGTCTGAAACGTTTTGAGCAAAAGGGCGGCAACTTAAGCAAGCTCAGGTCGGTGGCCAGTATTTTTGTCAGCCGTATTGATACGGCTGTTGATAAATGGCTTGATGAACATCAGGGGGCAGGTTTAAGGGGCCAGGCCGCAGTGGCAAATTCTGAAATCATCTACCATAAGTTTCAACAGGCTTTTTCTTTGGGGGATTTCAAAGCTTTGCAAGCCAAAGGGGCCCATACGCAAAGGGTCCTTTGGGCTTCGACCGGCACCAAAGACCCTAAATACAGCGATATTAAATACGTCACAGAGTTAATAGCCAAGGACACCGTCAATACTTTACCTGACAAGACATTGCAGGCGGTCTTAGATCATGGGGGGGCCAAAGCGG
>JAJXTI010000048.1:0-8949 GCA_021783915.1 bacterium | reverse complement strand
AGCGGCCATACCCGGGGACATTGCCGGTGCCCAAAAAACCATTACCGTTTTGCGGGAAAAAGGGATTGATGTGGGCATTGTCTGCAACAAGCTGTTAGAGGAAGGTCTTTTGGCTTTTGAAAAATCTTTTGAAGATCTCATGGCTTCCATTGAAGAAAAATCCAAAAAGCTTTGCGCCAAGGTTTAAATCCAATGCCTGCCTATGAACGTTTTGCCAGAGTTTTATTTGGGGCCATTTTAATAATTTCATGTTTTGTAAATTGGGGCAGGTGGGTGGCCTTGGTTTTGGGTATGTTATTCTTGGCATCTTCTTTGTATGGGTTATGCATCAGTTGCAAATGCAAAAAGTTCTTTAGCAGGTAACGTTCGTAAATTAATTTAGAATAGATGAATGGCCCCGTTTCTCATTTATAGAACGGGGTTGTTTTTTCGGTTTTTTATGGCGGGACCGGGAAGGATATATTACACTATACCCGATATGAATCCTTGGCATAACATTACGTCATTATCTTACAGACAAATCAAAGAGTTACAAAACAGCAGGTTAGAGCATTTCATTAATACCCACGTTTACCCTTTCAGCGGCCATTACCGCAAGTTGTTAGACGACAATAAAATCAACCCGAGGCATGTTAAAAGTATCAGTGATTTAAGGCTCCTTCCTTTTACGAGTAAGCTTGATCTGGTTGCTAAAGATGACCCGCAAAGGTTTAAAGATTTTATTCTCCAGCCCGACCAGGAAAAAATCCGTCAATTTTGGCCCAAAGACAGATTGCTTAAATTGGCAGTCCAATCTTTGTTAAAAGGTAAGGGTTTTGTCCGGGAATCTTTAGGCAAAGAATACCGTCCGGTTTTTATGACCTTTACGACAGGGACGACCAATTCGCCTGTTCCTTTTACTTATAGCCGTTACGATATTGAAAACCTTAATCTCTCCGGCAGTCGAATGGTCAACCTTTTTAACATCCAATCTGATGAACGGATCATGAATATCTTTCCTTTTGCCCCGCATTTGGCCTTTTGGCAAACGTTTTTTGGGGCGCTGGAATCCGGCGTTTTTGCCTTAAGCACAGGCGGCGGTAAAGTCATGGGAACAGAGGGGAATTTGACAGCTCTCATGCGCACTAAACCATCGGTGATTTTAGGTGTCCCTAGTTATATTTATCATTTGGTCCGTTTTGCCCAGGAACGTAAGCAAGATCTGTCTTTTTTAAAAAAAATTGTGCTTGGGGCGGCCAAAGTGACAGCGGGATATAAACAAAAACTTGATGAAATGTTAAGTGATTGCGGGGCCAAGGGGGTCCTTATTTTTGGGACTTATGGTTTTACGGAAGCAAAAACAGCCTGGGCGGAATGCCCGGCGGAAAATAATGTTTCCAGCGGTTACCATTTATATCCCGACAAAGAAATCTTTGAAATTATTGACCCGCAAACAGGGCAAGTCAAAGATGAGGATCAGGATGGCGAGCTTGTGTACACTTCCTTGGATGCCAGGGCCTCGGTAGTCGTGCGTTATCGCACAGGGGATTTTGTGAAGGGGGGCATTTCCCATGGGCCATGCCCTTATTGCGGGCGTGTGACGTTGCGGTTATCCAGCGATATTTCAAGGTTATCGGACACGAAAGACCTGAGTCTCTCTAAAATCAAGGGCATGTTGGTCAACCTTAACCATTTTGCGGAAGTGTTAAATAATATCGCCGAGGTCGATGAGTGGCAGATTGAAATCCGTAAACATAATAATGACCCTTATGACAGTGATGAGTTGGTTGTTTATATGACCCCTAAAAAAGAGATTAATGAGAAGACGTTCTCAGAAATGCTCAAAGACAAACTCATGGGTGCGACGGAATTGGCCCCTAATGAAATTAAATTTGTTCCTCTCGATGAAATGATCAAAAGGCTCGAACTTGAAACAGCCAACAAAGAAAAAAGGATTTTGGATAATAGACCTTCCTAATCCTGGGGATAGGAAGGTATTTAGGTAAGAAAGGAATATTATGGAAAGAATAGTCATTGTTGGTGGTATCAGAACGCCATTTTGCAAGATGGGGACGAGTTTTAATAATTTGAGCGCCCAGGAATTGGGCCGCATGGCCGCCCGGGAGCTCATTGAACGCACGGGTTTTAATGTTAAAAATATTGATGAGGTCATATTCGGGTGTGTCGGACAGCCCGCCGATGCGGCCAATATCGCGCGCGTGGTCGCCCTTTTAGCTGGGGTCCCTCAAACGACGCCTGCTTATACAGTGCACCGTAATTGCGCCTCCGGTATTGAAGCGGTGGTGTCCGCGGCCATTAAAATCCAAGCAGGGGAAGGCCATTGTATTTTAACGGGTGGCACGGAGTCCATGAGCAACATCCCGTTTTTTTTGAGTAAACAGACGCAGGAGATTTTCATGGAAGTAAGCAAGGCCAAAACTCTCCCGGCCCGTTTAGCGGCTTTTTCTAAGTTCCGTCCGCACCATTTTAGTCCCCGTATCGGCCTGCAGTTGGGGTTGACTGACCCGGTTTGCGGATTAAATATGGGGCAGACGGCCGAGGTATTGGCCAAAGAATTCGGTATTACCAGAAAAGAACAGGATAAATTCGCTTTAGAGAGCCACTTTAAGGCGCTTGCTTCCAAAGCTATATTAAGGGAAGAAATCGTCCCTGTCATCCCCGGCCCTAAATACAAAGAGGCTATTGTTGATGATAACGGCCCCCGGGAAGGACAGACCATTGAAGCTTTGGCCAAGTTAAGACCATTTTTTGAAAAAGTTACAGGGACGGTCACGGCCGGCAATTCCAGCCAGATCACGGATGGGGCAGCGGCAATACTTGTCATGTCTGAAAGCCGGGCCAAAGAACTGGGTTTAAAACCTTTGGGATCCATCCGTGCTTTTGCTTTTGCCGGTGTTGAGCCTGGCCGTATGGGCATTGGCCCGGCCCATGCCATTCCTAAAGCGCTTAAAAAAGCAGGGTTGAAATTATCGGACATGCAGGCCGTGGAAATCAATGAGGCCTTTGCCGTGCAGGTCCTGGCGTGTCTTAAAGCCTTGGCTTCTGACGAGTTCACCAGAGAATTTGGTTATGAAGGGTTTACCGGTGAGATTGACCCTGCCAAACTGAATATCTGCGGCGGGGCCATTGCTTTGGGACATCCCGTGGGCACCACAGGGGCCCGTTTAATCCTTACAATGCTTAAACATCTCAATCGTAAGAACCTTAATCTTGGATTGATTTCTTTGTGTATCGGTGGCGGCCAGGGTGCGGCTGTTATACTCGAAAGATAATGTTTTGAAAGAACATGACCTTTTTATGGCAGACGCGTGTAGCATGAGCTTCCTTTGGTGTCCTGGGAGAAGGCACAGGAGAGACCATCCACGACTGGCATTATCTTTTTAGCCATAGGGGGTGGCTTTGAGCGCATGACTGGGCCTACCCGATTCCTGGCGGCTTATCGATGTTGGCATGTTTTTACGAGGGGGTTTGGCTTTTATGGCAAATGATTTTTTTGAAGAAATCCTGATTTTTTAAATAACGAGATATATAATACGGCATGGCCTTTAATAAATCAAAATTTTTGCGTGTTATTTTTTATCTTTCGTTGATGGTGTGTGTTTTTTCTTTTTTTTATAAAAATCAACTTCCCATCAAGACAGAGGTCCTTCCGTTTCTTTTTTCAAAGCCCATCCAGACACCGACAGACAAAGGGCCTTTTCAAATTATTAAAGATGGTGTTATTTATAAAATTGATCCGCTTTATAATTATGAATTCTATGGCCTTGTTGTGAGCCACCACCGTTCTTTTTCAGGGGCCGATTACTACCATGATATGAAAAAAGATTATTTAAATGTTGAAGATGTGTGTGTGGTCTACGCGGACAATATTTCTTCCGGGGTTTATCGCAGGGCTAAGTTTTCTTCGGGGCCATGGAGGTGTGATTATCGGTTGGATTCTGCCAAGGACAGTCCGGCCTTTAAGGACCAAGATTTCCTTAACGCCCATGTTTTGACCCAAGATCCCCGCTTGGTTTCAGAAATATCGCAGGTCGATAATGGTGACCAGATTTATATAAAAGGGTACATGGTCAATTATAGCAACGGCTATGGTTTAGACAGGGAGTCCAGCGCGTCACAAGATGTGGCCGGGGCCTCCTCTTCGAAACTCATTTATCTAACGGACTTTCAACTTTATAAGAAGAATGACAACATATGGCATTATATTTTTATCGTTTCCGGGGGGTTGGCCTTTTTCAGCATCGTGTTAGGGCTTGTTAATTTTCTATTTTTTTCTAAACATCATTGACGGTCATGCGTATTTTAATTTTTTTATTGTTTTTTGTTATATTGGGCCATGTCTCAACCACCCTGGCCTCCGGTATTAAAAAGGACAATGCCGGTTTCCATGGCGTTTTTACTGGGATGGAAGAGGACAGGTTTTTTAAGATTTATCCCATGGCCAAGGCCCGTACTTATCGGCAAAACGGCCCGGATGAATGGGTCACGTTTAATGAACCCCTTAAAAATAATTTTCATGGTGTTGTCACTTTTTATATCCAAAATGGGAAAATCAGTCAATGGAAGTTGAACGATCGTCCTGAGGTCATTGAGGAATATTTAGGTGAGTTTTGTTCGCTGCAAGGGTTTCCCATCATTTATACCGCTATCAAGGACGTTTTGCAAAGGATGCCCTATGGAGATTTTCTTAATGTGACCGGCCGTCAACGGCCGGTTATCTTCACGGAATTTTATGATTCCGGGACCGCCCGTTTTGCCAGTTCCTCGGAATTTATCATTTCAAAAAATGACCCGCCTTGCTGCAGGGAAGGTTTTACAATCGTAAAATTAGGCCTTGGTTTAGGGCTGGCCAAGACCCCCGTGGCTGTCGAAGGGGTGGTTGCCCATGAACTGGCCCATAGGGTCTTGGATAGCATAAGAAAAGGCCATGTTGACTGTGACGCCGAACGTGCGGCCAACAGGTTGATTAAGAAATGGGGATTTACAAAAGAATTCCGGGAAGCCAGTAAAATATTCGGTCAGAAAAAGGGAGACCCTGCTTCTTGCCAAGAAAACCCCAGGAAACACCCGTAACCCGGATTTATTCGTTTTCTTTCCTAACGTCAATATCAACGCCCCGTCCACCTCTGATTTTTAAATAGACCACAATGGGCGCGCAACAGACTTCGCAATCCACCACAAATTCCTGGGCAGGCCCAGCGGTGAGATCTACAAGAAGACCATTGGGTTCTCCGCAAGAGGGGCAAAAGAAATGTTCATTTTCTTCTAAAGACATATGGCTATATTAGCATATCAATGAATCTTTTGACATTCTAGAAACTACCCCTTATAATGACCACTTAATTTGATATCTATGAGGTGTTTTTATGGCCAAAACATTGTATGAAAAGATTTGGGAAGACCATATAGTGCGTGAGTCCCAGGGGGACACGTCTATTATCTATATTGACCTGCACTTAGTGCATGAGGTCACCAGTCCCCAGGCCTTCGCTGCCTTACGGGAAACCAAACGCGGCGTGCGTACGCCCGGTAAGACGTTCGCAACGGTGGATCACAATGTGTCAACCCGCACCAAAGACATTACTAAAGTGGAGGCCACATCCCGTACCCAGATGGAGACCCTCTCCAAAAATTGCCAGGATTTCGGTGTCAAACTTTATGATTTTGCCGATGAAAACCAGGGTATTGTGCACGTGATAGGGCCGGAACAAGGCCTGACTTTGCCTGGAATGACCATTGTTTGTGGCGATTCCCACACAGCCACCCATGGCGCCTTTGGTGCCTTGGCCTTTGGCATTGGGACTTCAGAAGTAGAGCATGTTTTGGCCACCCAAACGTTGCAGCAAAACAAAGCTAAAACCATGCTTATTAATATAGAAGGAGAACTCAAAAAAGGGGTCACTTCTAAAGACATTATTTTGTATATTATTGGTTTAATCGGTACCGCTGGTGGAACGGGTTATGTGATTGAATATGCGGGTTCTGCCATCCGAGCTTTAAGTATGGAGGCCCGTATGACGATCTGCAATATGTCTATTGAAGCAGGTGCCCGCGCTGGGATGATCGCCCCTGATGACACCACTTTTAACTACATTAAAGGCCGTGATTTTGCCCCTAAAGGGGCAGATTGGGACAAGGCCGTGAGTTTCTGGAAAACTTTACCCGGTGACAAAGATGCCAAGTTTGATAAGGTCATTAAAATCAAAGCTGAGGACATTAGGCCTATGGTGACCTGGGGGACAAGCCCAGGTCAAGTCACCAGCGTTGAGGGGACTGTCCCTGACCCGGATAGTTTTAAAGATCCTGTGGCGCGGACAGCTGCCCGTAATGCTTTGGTCTACATGGATTTAAAACCAGGGACTAAGATGACGGACATTAAAATCGATAAAGTGTTTATCGGTTCCTGTACCAATGGACGCATCGAAGACTTACGCGTGGCCGCGCAAATTGTGATGGGACGCCGTATATCCAGGGCCGTTGTCGGGATTGTTGTCCCCGGTTCAGGCCGTGTACGAAAACAGGCGGAAAAAGAAGGTTTGGACAAGATTTTTACCAGCGCCGGGTTTGAATGGCGTTATGCCGGTTGTTCCATGTGTTTAGGCATGAATGATGACCAATTAAAAAAAGGTGAACGATGCGCGTCTTCAAGTAACCGTAATTTTGAAGGCCGCCAGGGACCGGGAGGGCGCACGCATTTGATGGGCCCGGAAATGGCAGCTATTGCCGCGTTGGAAGGTAAGATCGCGGATATTAGAGAATATGTAAGATAAAGTCAGGGGACCATTGATGGAACCATTTAAAATTCATACAGGGATAGCTGCACCTTTAGACCGTGTTAATGTGGACACAGATGCCATAATTCCTAAACAATTTTTAAGAAAAATTGATAAAAAAGGTTTTGGTAAACATTTGTTTCATGAATGGCGCTACAGTGATTATGAAGGAACCCAGGAAAACCCAGATTTTGTTTTAAACCAGGGGCCGTACCGTAATGCCACGGTATTGTTGGCGCGCGATAATTTCGGGTGCGGCTCCAGCCGAGAACACGCACCGTGGGCCTTGGCCGACTTCGGGTTTAAAGTCATTATTGCCCCCAGTTTCGCGGACATTTTTTATAACAACTGTGTTAAAAACGGGATTTTACTGGTGCAGTTAAAAACCAAGGAAGTTGATGAATTATTTCATTTTGTGGGAAAAAATAAAAAAGCGGCCATTACGGCGGACCTCCCGTCCCAGATTGTTGTGGCCGGTGGGAAAAAATACACCTTTGCCGTCAATAGTTTTAACAAGGAATGCCTGTTAAATGGTTTGGATTCTATCGGCTGGACCATGCAGTTCAATGATAAGATTGCCGCCTTTGAAGGGAAAATCCAATCCGAACGTCCATGGCTCATAAGCCGAAGACTCCCTTCAGGAGAAAATAACCATGTCTAATATCCGTAAATTTTCTTCACTTGTCACCGAGGGCCATGACCGTGCCCCCAACCGTTCCATGCTGCGGGCCGTGGGTTTTAAGGACGAAGATTTTCAAAAGCCGCAAATCGGCGTAGTTTCCACCTGGAGCATGTTGACCCCCTGCAACATGCATATTGATAAATTGGCCCAAAAGGCCGTGGAAGGCTCTGACGCGGCGGGAGGTAAAGGGATTGTTTTTGGGACCATCACGGTGGCTGACGGGATTTCCATGGGGACCGAGGGCATGAAGTATTCGCTGGTCTCCCGTGAAGTGATTGCCGATTCCGTGGAAACTGTTGCCGGGTGCGAAGGGTTTGACGGGTTGGTGGCTGTCGGCGGTTGCGACAAAAACATGCCGGGCTGTTTGATTGCCATGGCCCGTTTAAACCGTCCGTCAGTGTTTGTTTATGGCGGCACTATTCTGCCCGGGTGTTACCACGGCCAGAACGTGGACATTGTTTCGGTCTTTGAGGCCGTGGGCAAGCATGCCGCCCAAAAGATTTCCGACCAGGAACTGAAAGAAGTTGAAAGTTGCGCCATCCCCGGGCCAGGTTCCTGCGGGGGGATGTATACGGCCAATACCATGGCTTCGGCCATTGAGGCCTTGGGGATGAGCTTGCCTAACAGCTCCATGCAAATTGCCGTGTCCCGGGAAAAGGAACTGGATTGTTTCAACGCCGGGGGGGCTGTTTTAAATTTACTGAAGAAAGACATTAAACCCAGAGATATCCTGACCAAGAAGGCCTTTGAAAACGCCATCACCGTCGTGACGGCCCTAGGCGGTTCGACCAACGCGGTCTTGCATTTATTGGCCATTGCCAACGCGGCCGGGGTCAAGCTTTCCATCGATGACTTTACCCGTGTCGGTAAAAAAGCGCCTGTGTTGGCAGACCTTAAGCCCAGCGGCCGTTTTGTGACCGCGGAATTGGCCGCTATTGGCGGAATTACCCCTTTAATGAAAATGCTTCTGGACAAAGGTCTTCTGCACGGCGATTGTATGACGGTGACAGGTCAGACCCTCCGCGAGAACCTGAAAGATGTGAGACCTTATCCTGCCGGACAGCAAATCATCCGTTCTTTTGAGAATCCTGTCAAAAAAGAAGGCCACTTGATCATTCTTTACGGCAATTTGGCCCGTGAAGGGGCTGTGGCCAAGATCACCGGTAAAGAAGGTTTGTCGTTTACCGGCAAGGCAAAAGTGTTTGAGTCCGAAGAAAGCGCGTTAAAGGCCATTCTTGACGGCAAAATCATCAAAGGGGACGTGGTTGTCATCCGTTATGAAGGCCCCCAAGGCGGCCCCGGTATGCGCGAAATGCTTTCACCGACCTCTGCCATTATGGGCAAAGGCCTGGGGAAAGACGTGGCCCTTATTACCGATGGACGTTTTTCCGGCGGCAGCCACGGCTTTGTGGTGGGACATATGACCCCTGAGGCCTATACCGGAGGGGTTTTGGCCATCGTTAGAAACGGAGACCTTATCACTATTGATACGCG
>JAJXTI010000139.1 GCA_021783915.1 bacterium | reverse complement strand
CATAAAGCGCATCAAAACCTTTCATGGTTTTGTAACGCACAATGATATCTTTGAGGATTTTATTAAGCGCGTGGCCGATATGAATATGCCCATTGGCATACGGCGGGCCATCATGCAAAATGAAGGGTTTTTTCCCTTTAGATTTCTCACGCAAACGCTGGTAAATCTTATCACTCTCCCATTTGGCCAAAACTAAAGGCTCTCTTTGCACGAGATTGGCCTTCATGGCGAAGTCTGTCTTAGGGAGATTTAGCGTCTTTTGATAGTCGGTATTAGGAGACATATTTGCTGATGATGACATCGAGTTCCCTTTTCTTTTTAGCAGGGATTTTATCGCGGGCCGTGATAATGGCAAACTTTAAGGCCTCTGAAGCCGAAAATTTCTTTAATTTCCCCACTTGAGGGATAGCTGCCTTTAAAATTTTTTTAGCGTTATCAACATTCTGATTTAAATTATTAATAATCATTTCCACCGTCACTGAATCATGGCTCGGGTGCCAGCAGTCATAATCGGTCACGGCCGCCAAGGTGGCGTAGGAAATCTCAGCTTCACGGGCCAATTTCGCCTCGGTCAAATTTGTCATGCCAATAATGTCCATTTTCCAGCTGCGATATAAATTTGATTCCGCCTTGGTGGAAAACTGAGGGCCTTCCATGTTCACATAGGTACCGCCACGGTGGGCCTTGATACCTAATTGCTTAGCGGTTTCTTCCAAAATATCAGCAAGCTCTGGGCTGATGGGATCAGCAAAAGCCACGTGGGCGACAATCCCTTCCATAAAAAAGGTGTCGATACGACCTTTACGGGTGCGATCAAGGAATTGATCAGGGATGACGAAATCCATGGGTTTATATTTTTTCCTTAAAGAACCGCAGGCGGAAACGGAAAGTATGGCCTCCACTCCAAGCTTTTTCATACCATAAATATTGGCCCTGAAATTGATTTCTGAAGGTGAGATAAAATGACCACGCCCGTGGCGCGGCAGAAACACAACGGGCGTCTTTTCAATTTCACCAGTCATGAAAACATCCGAAGGCTCCCCAAAAGGCGTCTTAACGATTTCTTCTTTGACATTGCTGATTCCTTCAATCTGATAGAGACCACTGCCTCCGATAACACCTACTGTAGCCATACAAGGTTCTCCTATTTTGCTAATTCTTTAGCTCTTTTTTCTGCCGCTATCAACGCATCTTTCATCAATTGGTCAAATTTTTGATTTAAAAACACATCCATCGCCGCTTGAGTGGTACCTCCTTTGGAGGTAACTTTAGCGCGTAAGGTTGCCGCGTTAAATTCACTTTTCTCTAATAGATGAGCACTACCCAATAAAGTCCTATAAACCAGCTGCTTGGCCTGCGCTTCTTTAAAACCTAATTTCTTGGCCGCCGCCATCCACTGCTCGACAAATAAAAACACATACGCTGGGCCGCTACCGGAAACAGCGGTGATCGCATCCATCATGGATTCTTTGACAATCATGGTCTCGCCTAAAACACCAAGAATATCCTGCGCTAACTTCAATTCACTTAAACTGGTAAAATGTCCTGCACACACGCCGGTAATTCCCTCGCTAATAAGAGCAGGCATGTTGGGCATTGAACGCACCACAGAAATTCTTTCTCCTAAATATTTTTCAAAAAATGAAGTAGTTAAACCGGCCACGATAGAAATATAAAGTTTATGTCTCTTCTGCACGAGCAAGGTTATCCCTCCCTTTCGCATATTCAATAAAACAGCTTCCATATCCTGCGGCTTGACAGCAAAAATCACAATATCAGCTTTCTCAACCGTCAACGGCAGATCCCCGGTAGAAACTTCATAATTCTTAGTCAAATATTTTACGCGCGCGGCATTCGCCTCACAGACTAAAATATGATTGTTCTTACGCAGGCCTTTGATCAAAGCCTCCCCCATATTCCCACCGCCGATAATTCCAATTGTCTTAGACACTTTGCATCACCTCTTTAAAGATGGCACTGCCGACACGTACCATCGTTGACCCTTCTTCAATAGCAATTTTATAATCACCGCTCATACCCATAGATAAAATTCCCGTTTCAACCCTTGCATGCCCTGCAAAACGTTGCCTTATCTGATCACGAATACCTCGCAAATCCGAGAAGGCCTTACGGATGATCCCCTGATCCTTTATGTAAGGGGCCATACACATCAAACCTTTGATTTGTACATGGGACAACTGGCTAATGCTTTCAATAAGGCTTAATGCTTCCTGAGGTTCCGCCCCATGTTTTTGTTCTTCACAGGCCGTGTTAAACTGCACCAATACTTCCACAGCTTTCTCTGATTTGGCCGCTTGCTTCTCAATCTCATCGGCCAATTTCAAACTATCTACCGACTGAACCAAAAAACAGACTTTAATAGCATCTTTGGCTTTATTGGTCTGTAAGTGTCCAATGATATGCGAACGCACCTGAGGGTTCTTAATTAAAAGAGGTGGAAATTTCTTTTCTGCCTCCTGCACTCTATTCTCGGCAATATTAATAATCCCCGCATCAATGGCTTCCTGAATGGCCTCTAACGGTGCTAATTTAGTCACAGCTACGAGGGTCACTTCCTCGGGTTTTCGCCCGGTATGATAACAAGCTTCCTGGATTTGATTTTGAACTTTTATTACATTTTCTTTGATCATCTTTTTAAGAAACCCCCCTCACTCTGTTCGGGATGACCGGCAACTAAGAATCCCAAGGGTCATAAAGTAACACAAAAGACCGGCAGCGTCAATCAGAGAGCTTCATTCTCCAAGAATTTCTTTTACTTTATCTAATAATTCTTGGAGTTTAAGGGGTTTTAAGAGGTAGGCTTTAATCCCATGACGTTTAAAAAGAGGTCCCATTTCACCATAGGCAGTCAAAATAATGACA
>JAJXTI010000047.1 GCA_021783915.1 bacterium | reverse complement strand
ATTCAGCATTAGTGAACGGACCTGTGCTAGTGTTGTTCTTAACATGCCTTTAGACAAAGGGCCGACCATTTCCCCTGTTTTACCGTCTTTGAAATCGTCCGCCGTTGGGTCAGGCAGGCCTTCATAAGAATCAAATAACCACAATTTTCTCTTTCCCCCATAATAACGGCAAGCCAATGCCATCATGGCGCAACACCCCCCTTTGGCGACCCCGCATTCCACCAGGGCTCCCGGTACCTTTTCTTTTTCCGCCTTGGCAACAATATCAAAAGCTGACTCCAAAGCCAAAGGCCCGCCCATAGTAAAAGGCAAAAGCAAATCAACCAACCGTGACCGTTCTAATCCCTCTCCCTTGCAATAAAACTTCGCCGCCAAAAAACGGACCTTATAAAACCACCGTTGCTGGAACCATAAAATCCTGCGGCCAAAGGCATATAAAAAATCATAAAACCTTCGCGGCATAATTTTATAGGAAGAATGAAGGACAGCTTTGGCCAAACGAACAGGCCAGGATCTCCTATAAATGATCTCGTCCGTTGTCTGCTGACCCAAAGCTTCCTGGTTTTTTAATTCCATAACCTTAATCTAATCTCCATTTTGACCATAGGGAAGATTATCAATGTTATTAATGATCTTTGCGGGATTCCCGGCAACAACAGCCTGGTCAGGGACGTCCTTGACAACGACGCTACCGGCCCCCACTAAAGCATGGCGCCCGACAGAAATACCGGGCAAGAGTGTCGCGTGCGCCCCCACTTTAGCGAATGGTTTAATGTGCGCCCCTTGTAATTCTCTCTTGGTGTTCTTGGATTTAGGGTATTTGGCATTGGTAATGACAACATAAGGCCCCAGCCAGCTGTCATCCTCAAGGACTGTATACTCCGGGACAAAAACCTGTGAATGGATACGGACACGATGACCGATCTTGACGTGATGCTCAATGACAGAGTGGGTCCCGATACTGACATCATCGCCTATTTGATTGTTTTCTCTAATGTTCACTTTGTTGCCGGTCGAAAAATTATTCCCAATACTATTACCGGCATAAATGACCGTGTGGGAGCGTATGACGGCATTGTCTCCAATGACCGTCTTAAGAGCTTGTCCTTTATGACCCGTCGGGATGGCCCCCAAAATGGCATAATCCTCCACAATACAATTCTTACCTAAGGTCACATTCTCATGGATGATCGCCGTCTTACTGATCATACTTTTGCCCCAGTCGACATGCCCCTGTCATCGATCGTAAAAAGACTTCTTTGCCCGTTGAGGAGGATTCATAGATGGCATTCAGCAATTCGATTGTTTTTCTGCCTTCAAACCCGTCAATGAGCCCCCGTTTACCCGTCATAAGACTGTTGATAACGTCCTTAAAGAATTCCATATGGTTCCACGCGACATCCGGGGGGACTTTTGAATATCGATCCCAAATATTCTTATCCATGGCATGCGCTTGGTTGAAATTCCAGGTTTTTAATTCATTCATAAAAAATCCGCCGATTTCAACCGAACCGTTTTCCCCCAAGACACTGATGGACCCTTCAAGATCTTTGGGCCTGGTCGCGGTGGTAGCTTCAATGACCCCCATGGCGCCGTTCTTGAACTTAAGGATAACAACGCCGGTGTCCTCGGCCTCAATATCGACAAGACGGGTCGTTGTTTTGGCTATCACGCTTTCTACTTCCCCCATCATCCATATGAGCATATCAATATGATGGCTGGCCTGGTTGGTCAGGACCCCTCCATCATAGGCCCAAGTACCACGCCAGGGCTTTTGCGAATAATATTCCTGCCGGCGGCACCATCTGACCCTGACTGTTCCCAATACCATTTTTCCGAACCGGTTTTCATCGACCGCCTTTTTTAAGGCCTGTACCGGCGGGTTGAAACGATTCTGTTTCACGACAAAAATTTTGATCCCCCTTTGGTCACACTGTTCTAAAATCGCGTCCACCTGGTCTAAACGCAACGCCAACGGTTTTTCAACGACAAAATGGCGATTATAACGGACAAGCTCTAAAATATTTTGAGCATGCGTCCCTGAAGGGGTCAGGATATCCAGGACATCCGGGTCTGCTTGTATCATCAACCGGTCCATGTCCGTATAGGTCGGGATTTGATACTGGCCAGCAAAAGACTTCAGCGCCTGGGGATTGATATCATAAACACCTGCAATTTCAACATCAGCCAGACTTCTTAATGCCGCCATGTGTTTATTGGCTATCTGACCGCAGCCGACCAAAGCAAATCTTAATTTCTTGTTCTTTGCTTTATTCATGGGCGGCCTCGAGCGCTGATTTTAAATGTTCAATGACATAATGGACTTCTTCGTCTTTCATACTGCCGTGGATGGGTAAGCTTAAAATCTGGTCCTTAAGGGCATGGGCCACCGGAAAATCCTGCGGTTGATGTCCTAAATAGCCGTAGGCCTTTAAAAACGGCAAGGGTATCGGATAATGGATGCCTGTGCTGATTCCTTTGGATTTGAGGATTGAGGCGATTTTGTCCCTGTTTTTTAACCTGATAACATACAAATGATAAACCGATTCACACCCCGTTTGGATAAAAGGTATGGTGACCTTGCCTCGTAATTGTGAGTCATAAATCTTGGCAACGGCCCTGCGCCTGGAATTCCATTGGTCCAAATATTTAAGTTTAACATCCAAAATGGCCGCTTGCAGGCCGTCTAACCGGCTGTTGGCCCCTTCAAATTCGTGGTTATATTTCTCGACCCTTCCATGGTTGGCAAACATCCTGGCCTTTAATGCCAATTGGTCATTGTTGGAAACGATGGCACCGCCGTCCCCATAGGCCCCAAGGTTTTTCCCGGGGAAGAAACTAAAACATGCCAGATCACCAAACGTGCCCACTTTTTGTCCATTGAATTTGGCCCCATGAGCTTGGGCCGCGTCTTCAATGACCATTAAGCCGTGTTTCTTGGCCAACGCCATGATCTCCGTCATGTCCGCCGGCTGGCCGTACAAATGCACCGGCAATAAAACTTTAGTTTTGGGTGTTATGGCCTGTTCAAGCTTACGCACATCAATGTTATAGGTCTTTTCATCGCAATCCACAAAGACCGGTCTGGCCCCTGCCAGAGTGATGGCTTCAGAAGTGGCCATAAATGAATTGGCAACGGTAATGACTTCATCGCCTTGCTTAAGTCCAAGACTTTTAAGAGCGATAAAAAGGGCATCCGTACCGTTTCCCACGCCAATGGCATGGCGGGCGCCTGCGTAACGCGCAAAATTTTGTTCAAAAGAGTCCAGATATTTGCCACCGACAAAAGCACAATCCTCAATCACACGGCTGATGGCCCCATCAATTTCTTTTTTTATGGACTGATATTGTGATCGCAAATCGACAAAGGATACCTGCATCCATTATCTCCCTTATATAAATATAAATTTCAGATCAAAATGATAGGTATGATTTTAAAATAAAACCGCATTATTTCAATCTATTTCACCAAGTCCGTGCAATCTCTTCAATATAACGAGACATCTCTTGATAAACTTTTTCTGCTGAAAACCTTTCCTCAAAAAGCCTCTTGGCTTTGTCAGCCATCTGGTTGATTTCTCCCCTCTCTCGGTTTAACTGCAGTAAAAGACCAGCGAGTTCATCTACATTCCCATGCGTGTAACTTAACCCGCAATTATGTCTTTTAAGAAGTTCAAAAAGCACCCCGCTTTTAGGGCAAGAAATAACCGGCAGTCCGGCACTGAAATATTCAATGGCTTTATTATTAATAGAGGCAAGGTAATCATACCGGTCCGGCAAAGGGTCCAGACCCAAGGCAGATCTGCGCATGAGCACATAGAGTTTGGCCACGTCGATAAAACCTGTAAAAATAATATTGGGCTCTCCCTCAGCCAATTTTTTAAAATAATCCAGCCTGTCACCGCTGCCACAGATAATGAATTTAACGGACACCCCCTTCGACAACGCCTTGCGTACTGCCAGGATTGCCGTTTCCAAATCAAATTGCCAGTTGACCGCACCCGAAAAACAAACCACCAGTTCCTTAGGCTCCTCTTGGACTCCCCATGCATCCCAATATTTTTGGGCTTCTTGCAAAAAAAACTCTTGCGGCGGGGCGGCCTTATAGCCCATGGGAAAACTTTTGTCAAAATCCGTTTTCTTACGCTGCCCTCTTGCCAGTCCCCAATCCACAAATGCATCCGTAATGCCGCAAATCGCCGTGGCCATTGAGCAGGCTTTTTGCGCTTCCCAAAACAACGGCCCAAGGCCGAACCTAACCAGCCCTTGCAGGGGCCTGGGGAAAACATCCACAAAAATATCCGGCCACATGTCCCGCATATCAAGCACGACCGGAACATTCATTCGCCTGCCATAGGCCACACAGGCAAGACACAACTCCACTGATGGCAGAGAGCAAATGATGATGTCAGGCCTGGCTTCTTTGTTTGCCGATACTTTGAATTTCCGGGCCAGAATCCTTTGGTCAACAAACCTGGAAACAGAACGGTTCTTTTTATAACCGCCGCCGTGCATCATCCATATACGGTAATGATCGCAAACATGGATGAGAGCGTCCTTATGGCTCCGGCAGGTCTTAAGGCTGTGATTGAACGTCGATGTCCACCATAGGACATCATGTCCCCGTTGCACCAAGGACTCGGCTAAAAGCCCTGTCCGCAACAGCCTCTGTTGACCTTCATCGATAGGTAAAGGTTCCGCTCGTTGGACCAGCCAAATATTCATCTTAAGGGCTCGTTGCTATTTTTCTAAATATATTTCTATATTTCTTTAAATTCTCAAAAAGTAAATAATTGCTGGGATAGTCCCTCGCCTGTTTTAGAGGAGCCTTCAAAATGGCATTGAATTCTTCCTGAGTAAGATTAAATTTCTTAAGCACGAAAAGCATGTCCTGTTTTAAAAGGACAGGGTCATAAATAGGTTTCTTGATCTCCTGTAACGCCTGCTCTCTGGTCATCTGTGCGGAACAAATGAGGGCCGATAAATGGGCCTTTCTTTTATCAAATCCGAATTTTGTCGGCAAATAATACCCCTGAAAAAACCTCGTCCATACGGATTCATAATGTTTTCCCCCGTAATCGCGCCATCCGATCTCCTCAGTCAGGAGCTTTTTCAATTCATCTTTATTGTATACAAAATAATTTAACAATGGGACCTGGCGCATCTTCTTGATAAACACATAATAACAATATTGCGCCAAACTAATCCTGGGCATGGTGCGCAAGGGAACATGGCCAAAGCGGCGATGCAGGGCCAGCAGATGCCGCAAGTCCTGATTGTAGTGGCCCCATGATAACGGCATAATTGCTTCAGTGACGATATTGCTGCCGCTTAAAATATAACGCGTCTTGTGTTTATAGGCGGTATGGAATAGTAATGCGTTTATGGCATGGTCGGTCGGGATTTCACAATTGGCGACGGAAGCCTTTAAAAAACACAACTGAAGGTCTTTGAACTCTTCCCAATCCACCACATGGGTCAAAAGCTCTATCTTCAGGGATTCCAATGTCTTTTTGATATTGTCTACGGCCAGTTCGGAGTCCCATCCGTTATCAAAATGGACGGCCAAAGCCCGTAAACCCAGTTGCTTAACATAAAAAGCCACTGAGGTACTGTCAACACCGCCGCTGACGCCGATAATACAGTCATAGGGCTTGCCCTTGCTTTGAGATTTCATCTTCTCAATAAGTTTTTCCAGAGCAAATCTCCGCTGCCCTCTAAGCAAAAGCTGATCTCCCATCCGTACAAGGGCCTCTGTGCAATGATTGCAGATACCCTCTTTGTCAAAAATAATGTCCGGATCTGTCGTGTCCATGATGCAACGCCGACAAATCTGGTGTTTCCTGTCTTCCATCAAACATCCTTTGTAGACCTTCTAAAGTTTGGCCAAAAACCCCCGGATCTCTTGCTCCGAAGGGTAACTAATCAAGACCGCACGATGCTTGCCTTGAAAAACAAACATACTCCCTGCAGCTACGGCCGAAGCCTTCCCTTCTTTAATCGCCGCTAAAAAATCCGCCATCGTCCCCGCCCCGCCGGAAGCAATCACAGGGACCTTGACGATGGAAGCCACTGATCTGACAAGTTCGATATCATAACCAAGCATGCTCCCATCACGGTCGATAGAATTGACTACAAGCTCGCCGGCCCCCAAACTTTCCATTCGCCGGGCGAACTCCATCGGTTCTATTTTTGTACCTTTATCCCCTCCATTTATGTATAACTCATACTGACCCAAAAAATTCCGTTTGACATCCATACAAATGACAATACTTTGGCTTCCAAACATATCAACGGCCTGTTGAATAAAACCGGGATTCTCAACCGCATAGGAGTTCATGACAATCTTTTCTACTCCGATATTAATAAGTTGCTTAATCTGTTCAATGCTGCGGACACCCCCGCCGTAAGCCACCGGCATGAATGCTTCGCTGACAATTTCACGGACCATCTCCATCCGAGGCCCGCGTTTTTGAGGGGTCGCCATGATATCAAAAACAATAATCTCATCGACTTCCTTCTCGTTAAATATCCGCATAATATTACGCGGGTCTCCCAGATAAACGGGGTCCTTAAACTTACGCGTTTTAACAAACCCTTCCCCCTTAAGCAACAAACACGGGATGATACGCGGGACAATCACAGTTTTATCTCCACAAAATTCTTTAATAAGGCCAATCCAAACTTATGGCTTTTTTCAGGATGAAATTGGGTCCCCATGACATTGCCTTTTCTGATCACCGAATCAAAACAGATGCCGTAGGTGGTCTTGGCCAAAACATCCCCCTGGTCCTTGCAAGACACATGGTAAGAGTGGACAAAATAAAACCTTGGTTCTATGGGAAGATGTTCCAGGAGACCGTCAGGACGCCTGATCTCAATGGTGTTCCAACCCATGTGCGGTACGCGAAGGCCCTCATGGCCCCCTTCCAATCGAAACCGGACCGTCGCAGCATCTATCCACCCCAGGCCAGGCAAAGCGCCTTCTTCAGAACTTTTTGTCAACACCTGCATCCCTAAACATATCCCAAGGACAGGGACTCGCTTGACCTTGACCAAATCATCCAACAAGGGAACAATCCCAAGTCTTTGTAAATTCAACATCGCATTATCAAAAGCACCCACGCCTGGAAGAATCAACCGGTGGGCTGATTGAATGACATGAGGGTCGCAAGTGACGACACACGGGGCACCTATGCGTAAAAGCATATTCTCAATAGAGCCCACATTCCCCATCCCGTAATCAATAATGACAATCATCGGGTCATCTTTCTTTTGACATTATGACTTCTTCATAAACAGCTTTGATTCTGCAAGCAACCTTCTCTTCACTTATATTTTCAACCTTTGTCCTACCGTCACTCCTGTGTCTGCTATTGAATATCTCAAATATCCTTTGGGCCAGTGCGTACGGATTCCGGCTTTTTTCTACCCAAGAATTTGAAACCCCCTCCAACCGTTCCCTGGCATCGCCGCAATCGACTGAAACAACCGGTAAATTACAGCACATGGCCTCTTTAAGGGAATTATTTGACCCTTCGTGATAAGAGGTCAAAAGCATAAGGTCTGCAGCATTGTAATAATAAACCAAATCTTCATGGGGAACGTCATCAACCAATTTCAACTGAACATCCGGCATCCTGTCTTGAACAATGGAAAAGACTTTCTCCGCCAGCACTTGGTCTTTCACCGCAGCACCACCACTGGAGAAAAAAATAATGATCCGGTCTTTGCCCGGCCATCCCAATCGGGCCCTGGCTTTGTCCCTATCTATAGGATAAAAAGCGGCCAGGTCTACCCCATTGGGGATGACCACGCATTTTTGACGGCTCATGGGCCATAGTGTTTTTTTAAGCACCATCGACTTGGTAATGATACGTCGGGCACCTAAGGCCGCTATCTGGGACGCCAAGCTGGAGACGGCCCCCAAACATGTTTTTCGCCCCCGGGCGTCAACAGTGCCCATTAAGTCGCTCCCACAAAAAGAAACAATGACCGGGACAGGGGAAAACAAGACTGCCACAAAGGCCGTTGTGCTTCCCCAATGCACATGGACCAACTCAACCTCTTTTTGGCGGACCATGGCTTTCAGGTAAAGACCAAAACAAAAAAGATCTTTCAAGGACCTCCTAGACGACAAAAACCCAAAAAACACCTCAACACCAAGCTCTGCCAAAGAATTCACCTGGGACATTTGATTGATGATCTTCTTTTTAAGATACCAGCGTGGCTTACCTCTATTAAAAGATTCCGCCACCAAATAGTGGTCCTTAGGCAGGGTAAAATGTTCTTCGACTTCACTGCCAACGCAGACTTTCAATATTTTCATAAACTACTTTTCCTGAATTGATAAAAGGCTTTTTAATATTTTCTCTGTCTCACAAACCATTCGGGTCGCGGAATAATTTTCTACGATCCTCTGCCTTGCCCTGTACCCCACCAGAGACCTCTCCCGTGGAGGCAATTGCAACAAAGTCATGATCCCTTGGGCCAAGGCCCCCGGATCCGAGCTAGGGACCGTCAAGCCTGTGTCCGCTACAATCAGCTTCGAATCTCCCACATCTGTGACGACACATGGCACAGCGCAAGCCATGAGTTCACAAATGCAATTGGGAAACCCTTCCGTCATCGATGACGAACAGCCGATGTCCAAAGCAGGCAATATTTTTTCTACGTCCTTGCGGGGCCCCAAAAATGTAAAATGACGACCCATCCCCATAGCTTTAACATAAGAAATAGCTTCTTGCCCTAAAACCGTATCATGGTTGCCTATGGTCAGAAAATGGACATCCTTATGCGCCTTGATAACAATACCAGCCGCGTGAACAAATGTTTTATGGTCTTTATAAATACTGACATTCCCCAGATGGCCGACCAACACTGTTCCTTCAGCCAGCCCCAAAACCCGCCTTGACTGTTCTCTGAGTGAATGGGACGGCTGAAACCTGTTAGTATCAATCCCATTATGGACCACCTTGGCCCTGCCGGCAGGCACGGACAAGGCCTTGGCCTTGAGCCCCTGCTGGGAATTAAATATATAATAATCAGCGTTGTTCTTACATGCTTTCAAAATAAAATTAACAAAAGCGTTTTTATATCCGAAATATTCCCCGGGCCCTATGGCATCACCGATACGGCAAACCAGCTTTAAGTCAGGTAAAAAAAACTTGGCCAGCAAGGCATAGGCCTGGGACGTATTTAAAAAACAAAATAAAACATCTATGTTCTCCTTGCGAACAATATGAAGCAGCTTTCCCATAAGGGAAACCGCATTGTTTTTGCGCAGGCTTATTATTTTGATTCCCGCAATAGAATTTGCCTCTTCTAAAAGAGCGCCGCCTTCATATATGGTCATGACTGAAACATCCCATCGGGATTTATCCAGTCCCTTGGCAAGCTCGATCAACTGTCTTTCCGAACCGCCAAGTGCCAAGCTTGGGATAAACAAGGAAATTTTTACTTTTACAGGCATTGTTTTGGTTTATTCCCTCGGCCTTCTATTCCATTATAACCATAGTTGACCTCAATATCTTCAAGACCATTTTCTTTAAACCAGGCCAGGACTTCAGGAATGGTTTTGGGGTAATCGTACTTGGGAGACAACATGTCAAACGTATCAAGAACAGACCACTCCTTGTGCATCGCATCAGTCAAAGGATAATGGCCCCTGTAGTCGATAATGCATAAAAAAAGGCTCAGCGCCCGCCGCTTGGTGATTTTCTGCGCCCATCCGGTTATGGGCCACCAAAAATTCACCCAAGCTTCACAAAATTTATACAGCTTATCGGAAGGGACCTTTTGGGTCATGGGTCTGACCCAATATTTCGTCAATAACATCTGTTTCCACCAGGCATAGCGCGGGTAGCAATCTATGACCAGATTTCCCCCGCCCGCCAGCATCCCGGCCAGGCATTGAAAGGATTTTTGAGGCTCAGGGGTGTGCTGAAGGACCCCGATACAAAAAACCTTATCAAAGACCCCTTTGTGAAACGGCATGTCATAGATACTGGCCTGCACAATAAGAAGGTTCTCAAAACGCCCGTTATTTCTATAATTCGCCTCAACAGCCTCACTATAATCCAAAGAAACCACCATAGCCCCGGTAGAGGCGGCATGTTCCGTGAACCGTCCGGATCCTGAACCTGCTTCAAGAACCAATTGGCCTTTAAGCTTGCGGGGCCAGCGGGTTTCCTTAAAAAACCTTTGTTCGGATTCCGGGATCCCGCTGTAGCTGTCGTATTGGGTCCTGTAATGCTTGTTCCATTGATACCCAAAATTCGAAGAATAGTTATGTTCCCCCCCTAAAAACCGAGGGATGTGCCTGATGATAGGATAAACCGCCAAACACCGACCGCAACACAGTGTCCCTTCTTTGATTCCCTGGCTATCTGTTTCTTCAAGTTTTAAGATCAATTCGTCTTGACAGTTGATACAACATAAATATTTTACATGATCCGGACGCATGATTGTCCCTTTAATTGTGATGAAAATCCCTTAACCAATTAACAAAAATGCACGCCCCCCAAATTTTATAGGCGTACCATTCACTCTTACCTCCCGCATCCAAAAGTTCCTTAATGACAACAGGATTCAAATATCCTTCCTGTTTTATTCTGGCAAGGTCGAGTGAATCATGGACCCAGCCTCTCAAAGGCCCGTCGACCCAGGTGGTCAAGGGAACAGCAAACCCCATCTTAGGGCGTTCAAAAAATTCCCGGGGCACCATTTTGCCAAGGGCCTGTTTTAAGACCACCTTACCGGCCCCCTTATGGTTTTTTAAACGAAAAGGTATTTTCCAAGCGGTCTTTAGGATTTCATAATCATCTGTAAACGGAGCGCGCACTTCCAACGACACCGCCATACTGGCCCGGTCGACCTTTGTCAGGATATCGTCAGGCAAATATAACATTAAATCATCCACCATTTTCTGTTCCACAATATTTCCCTTACATCTATAAAAAGGTTTCAAAGATGTCCCCGGGGCAACACCTAAGACCATCCTCTCAGGCGTTGAAAAGGCGGCATGTGTGCCAGGGGCAATCCTACTTTCTTTTTGACGGGCAAAAAGCCGCAACGCATTAAAAGCCCATTCATAATGCTGGTCGCCCAAAATTTTGGAAACCCTGCCGGCAAACCATCGCCACTTCAGAGGCTTTACGGCCAGGGCAAAAACAGACGGCGGAATGAAAGAAAGCCGGTTTTGCACGGAAGATAATCTGGCGTAACTCTTATATCCTGAAAAAAGTTCATCGCCCCCATCTCCGGACAAAGCCACCGTGATGTTCTGCCGGGTCAGTTGTGAGACCAAAAACGTTGGTATTTGTGAAGAATCCGCAAACGGCTCACCATACATGGAAGGAATCTTAGGAATCGTATCAAGCGCGTCCTTTTCCGTGACAATCAATTCTGTATGTTGAGTACCCAGATAGCGTGCAATCTCCCGGGCATGGTTGGATTCGTCACAAAACCCTTCTTTAAACCCAATGGTAAAGGTCCTCACTGGAACACGGCTGGCCTTTTGCATATAGGCGACCACTAAAGAAGAATCGACCCCTCCGGAAAGAAAAGCCCCCAGCGGCACATCAGAAATCATGTGCTGTTTAATCGAACGGCCCATTTGCTCATCCAAAAGACTGACGGCCTGTTCCATGCCCATCGTATCATCACGCTGGGAAAGAATTGTGTCGATTTCCCCTTGAGTGTCCCAATACGGATCACAACGGGCCCAGCAGGCCTTGGCCGCACTATCTTTGGTTGCCATGGCCGCAATCCCTGGCATCAGTTTAAATATCCCCTTATAAATGGTCTTGGGGGCCGGTACATAATTATAACGGCAATAAAGGGCAAGGGCCTCTCTATCAATTTCCTTCGTCCCCACATTCGCGAAAGGCTTGGAAAGTTCCGAAGAAAAATAAAGAGTCGAGTTATGCCATCGATAATAGAGAGGTTTGACGCCGAGCCTGTCACGGAAAAGATATAGACTTGCCTGGGATTGGTCCCAGAGGGCCACGGCAAACATGCCGTTAAATTTCTCAAGGGACTGCAAAACACCCCATTGCTCAAAAGAAGCTAACACGACCTCCGTGTCCGAAGTCCCTTTAAAAACATGGCCCAATTTCTTTAGTTCTTCTTTAAGTTCGATAAAATTATAAATCTCTCCGTTAAAAACAATGATAAAACGCCCCGTATGGGAGACCATGGGCTGTCGACCGGTGGGGGACAAATCTATGATACTTAACCTGCGATGTCCCAGTCCGACGCAACCATCGCCGGAAACCCAAATACCTCCCGCATCCGGCCCTCTGTGTCGCAGTGCATCATTGATCGCCTCAAGCTGTTTGGTCCTGTCTTTCTTATCTAAACTTAAAAAACCGCTAATTCCGCACATAATTTATTTTTCGCATCCCCTGCTGGATTAAACCAGCGGCCCTTCGCGTCACATCGGCAAATCGGTACTCCTTCATGATCCTGCGATAACCGGCCATGGCGATTTGCGACCGTTGGGACCCGTTCTTTAAATAATACCTGATTTTCTCAATCAGATCATCCGCTTGCCTGTAACCAATAATTTCCTTGCCCGGCTCAAATATCCTTCCCAGATGATCTGCGCAATCGCAAATCTGCAGGACCCCGTTGGCCGGCAGATGATAAAGCCTTTGGTTGCCCAGGCCGTAGTCATTCCAATGAATGTTAAAACCTATTTTAGAACGCTGGTAGAGGCCGACACGTTCTTGATAAGACACGGGTCTCACCCAGCCTCCATAATGATGGATAACGTTTAAATAAAGGTTATGTTTCCAGCGAAAAAGGCCGCACATCTTAAACCTGTTTCCGAATGCCCTTTTGACCTTAACAAGAGTGTCGATTTTCTGCCTCCAGAACTTGCCCACATAAATAATATCAATATCTCTTTCTTGGGAAAAAAGCTGTTGTTCGCTTTTAGAAACATCGAATTCAAAATCGAAAGCTGATATAGGAAGCCAATCGGCATTAGTCATTTTGCAGTAACGCATTTTTTCTTGCATGTCCATATCGGGGCTGTAAACAGGATCGACATAAAAAACGTGATCATACGCATGAAGATACGGGACATTAATGAGATAAGTGGATCCGGGGTCATCGGCGCTATAGAGAGCCTTATATATATTCAATTTTTGTAAGAAATCAG
>JAJXTI010000138.1 GCA_021783915.1 bacterium | reverse complement strand
CGGTTTAAATATGAAACCTTTCTCCATTGTTGTCGCTATCGATGAAAAAAACGGCTTAGGCAAAAAGGGTGGCTTGGCCTGGCATTTGCCGGCGGATTTAAAACATTTTAAAGAAATCACGACCCGCACCTGTGGTTCCGGCAGGCAAAATGCCGTTATTATGGGACGTAAAACCTGGGAATCCTTGCCTGAGAAATCTAAGCCCTTACCGGGCAGGTGCAATGTTGTTTTGACAACGCAAAAGGACATGATTTTGCCGCCTGAAGTTTTAAAGTTTTCGGTTTTAGATGAGAGTTTAATAGAATTAAATAAACTTTCAAAAATCGGGGATATTTTTATTATTGGCGGCGCCCAAGTGTATGCGCAGGCCGCGGCCCACCCGGCTTGCCAAAAGCTTTATGTAACCCGTCTTAAAGGTGATTTTGGTTGCGACACTTTCTTTCCTCTTATCCCTCCTTCATTTAAGATTATCGAAGAATCCTCTCCAGCCAAGGAAGTAGAAATCCAATACCGTTTTTGTCAGTATCAAAAGATTTAGTTTGTTTCCTTTGTATTTAAATCCTTGCAGAAACAATCCTCAATGCTATACTATATAAGCCAAATAAAGAAGTATTTGAATTCAACGGAGGTGTTAGATGGACGTAAGAATACTTATTCAAAGCACGCCAAATCCCAATGCCCTAAAATTTGTTTTGAACATGCCGGTCAAAACAGAGGGAAAGGTGACTTATAAAAGTGTGGACCAATGCCGGCACAATCCGCTGGCGGCCGCTTTGTTTACGGTGTCTAACATTAATGAAGTGTATTTTTTCGATAATTATATTACGGTGAGCCAAGACGGGTCCTTGGAATGGGACGCCATTGAGGACCAAATCAAAAAAATCATTCTGGAATACGTGCCTGCTCACGACCCGGATTTCCAGGTTGAAGAAACAAAAAAACAGCAGGCAACCGCGCCGCAGAGCCTTGAAATAGGCAAGATCAATGAGATTTTAGATCGCACCATACGTCCCGCTTTACAAATGGACGGGGGGGACTTGCAAATTCTTTCTTTAGAGGGGAACCTCCTTCTGGTGAATTATCAGGGGGCTTGTGGTTCGTGCCCAAGCTCAACAATGGGGACCCTAAAAGCCATTGAGAGTATTTTAAAAGACGAGTACAGCCCTGATATTACCGTAGAAGCGGCCATGCAATAAGGAAGTGGTCTATGACAACCTTAATCGATTTTTCAAAGAAAAAATGTTTGCCCTGCGAAGGGATGGGCAAGGTCATGTCTAAGCAGGAAGCCGCAGAGCAATTTAATAATCTTCCCGGATGGGTCTTGGCCGATGACGGTAAAAGCATGGAACGGGCCTATGTTTTAAAGAATTTCGCGCAGGGGGTTGATAAAATCAACCGCATTAAAGACATTGCGGAAAGCGAAGGCCACCATCCTGACTTGCATTTGACGGGATTTAAAAACTTAAAAGTCGTTTTATCTACGCACGCATTAGGCGGGATTACGGAAAATGATTTCATTGTGGCCGCTAAAATAAACCAACTAGGATAGTTATGTTTAAAATCAACCGGAAGTTGGAATACGCCCTTATTTCCCTGCGGCACATGAGTACCAAGGCCCCTGGGCAGCTGACGTCGGCGAAAGAAATATGCGACATCTACCAAACACCCTTTGATCCGACTTCGAGGGTATTACAGATCATGGCCCAACATGAAATAGTACGCGCGGAACAGGGGGCGTATGGCGGATACCAAATCTTAAAGAACCTTTCAAAGATCACGCTTTTTGATTTAACACAAATCATCGATGGGCCGATTCAGATCGTCAATTGTTTCCATGGCAATTATTCGCATTGTGATATGACCTCCAGATGCAACGTCATATCACCCATGCTTAATCTCAATGAGAAGATAGCGATCCTCTTTAAGGCCATTAACGTGCAGGAATTGGTTCAATCCCGCAACCAAGGCGAAAGACATATCCGCAGCAAGCCGATTTCGGCCGGTTCCGAAGAATAGAGGTGTCATTATGAGCGACATTGTTAAACAAAAAGAATTGGAAAACAACAAACTGGCAGGCGGTAGCGAATACCGCTACGGCTTTATCACCGATATCGAAGCGGATAGGGCCCCTAAAGGCCTTAATGAGGACATCGTGCGCCTTATTTCCACTAAAAAGAAAGAACCGCAGTGGATGCTGGAATGGCGCCTGAAGGCATTCCGCCATTGGCAAAAGATGAAAGAGCCCCTGTGGCCCAATTTTGAATACGGCCCCATTGATTATCAAGACCTCTATTATTATTCCGCCCCCAAACAAAAAAAGGACAATCCTAAAAATTTAGAAGAGGTTGATGAAGAATTGCTCAAAACTTTCGACCGTTTGGGGATCCCTTTGACGGAACAGAAACGTTTAACGGGTGTCGCAGTGGACGCGGTCTTCGACAGCATTTCGGTGGGGACCACGCACCAGACTGAACTGGCCAAGCATGGAATCATTTTTTGTTCCATGTCCGAAGCCGTTTTAAACCACCCTGAACTGGTCAAGAAATATTTAGGATCGGTCGTGCCTTACACGGACAATTTTTTTGCGTCGCTGAACTCTGCCGTGTTTTCCGACGGGTCATTTTGTTATATCCCTAAAGGCGTCCATTGCCCCATCGAGCTTTCGACATATTTTCGTATCAACGCACAGGACACTGGACAGTTTGAACGTACTTTGATTGTGGCTGAAGACGACAGTTATGTCAGTTATTTGGAAGGCTGCACGGCCCCAGTGCGCGATACAAACCAGCTGCACGCGGCCGTGGTGGAATTGGTGGCTTTAAACGGCGCTGAGATAAAATATTCCACCGTCCAGAATTGGTATTCCGGCGACAAGGAAGGCAAGGGGGGCATTTATAACTTTGTGACCAAACGGGGCAAATGTTCGGGGGAGCATTCCAAGATTTCCTGGACG
>JAJXTI010000046.1 GCA_021783915.1 bacterium | reverse complement strand
CCTCTCCGGCGGTGTGGATTACCATGATTTCAATGTAACTATGCTGTTTGTCGGGGCTGCTCGCAAGATTGAAGAAGGCGGTTCTTTAACAATCATCGCTACATCGCTTATCGACACTGGTAGCCGTATGGATGAAGTCATTTTTGAAGAATTTAAAGGTACTGGTAATATGGAATTGCAGCTCGATCGTAACCTGTTCCAGCGCCGTATTTATCCTGCTATCGACATCAAACGTTCCAATACACGTCATGAAGAGTTATTGGTGCCTGAATCAGACTTGCAGCGTGCCTGGCTTTTACGCAAGGCCTTTAACGACCTCAATGCGGCAGAGGCTATGGAGCTTTTGATTGATAAAATTTCTAAATTTAAGAGCAATTCAGAGTTCTTGCAAAATATGAATAAATAGTGTATTATTGCCGTTTCTTTAGAAAATATTTATGAGCCGAAGGCTGCTCCCTTAGGGAGAGGAGGTTTAAAAAGAGATGAAAACAGAGATTCATCCTACATATGAAGAAACCACCATTACCTGCGCCTGCGGGAATGTGATCCATACACGTACTACAAAGAAGAATATTCGTGTGGAAATTTGTTCCCAGTGCCACCCTTTCTTTACTGGTTCTAAGAAACTTGTGGATACGGCCGGCCGTATTGAACGTTTCAACAAACGGTATGCTAAAGGCAAATGATCAAACCAAATTGGTCAAGGCCGAAGAACGTTTCCATGAGCTTGAAAAACTTTTGGCTGACGAACAAATTGTTTCGGATCAAAGTCAGTACGGTAAATTAGCCAAAGAGTTTTCCCAATTAACCGGGCTTATCGAACTTTACCATACGTATCAGAAGACTGTGTCACAAATCAAAGAACTGCAGGAAATCCTCAAAAGTAAATCCGAAATTGATTTGAAAGAATTAGCCCAGTCGGAACTCACTGATTTAGAGCCTAAACTGGAACAATACTCGGTGCAATTGACTGATTATTTAGATCCTTCCAAAAATGAACCGGATAAAGACATTATTATTGAAATCCGGGCTGGGACAGGCGGATTAGAGGCCAGCCTGTTTGCGGCTGATTTATACCGTATGTACACCAAATACGCTGATGCTAAGGGTTGGAAGTTGGAATTGATGTCTTACTCAGATTCGGAAGCTGGAGGGGTCAAAGAAGTTGTTTTTTCTTTAAGCGGCAAAGAGTGTTCCAAGCGTCTTAAGTGGGAAAGCGGCACGCATCGTGTGCAGCGGGTTCCAACGACAGAGGCCTCGGGACGAATCCATACTTCAGCGGTAACGGTCGCTGTATTATTTGAACCGGAAGAAATTGATTTAGAAATTTTGCAGAAAGACTTAAAGATTGACGTCTATCGTTCTTCAGGGCCCGGTGGACAAAGCGTTAATACAACAGACTCAGCCGTGCGTATCACGCATATGCCGACAGGAACGGTGGTTGTTTGCCAGGATGAACGTTCCCAGTTAAAGAACAGGGCTAAGGCCATGCGTATTTTGCGCGCGCGTATTTTAGATAAAATGCAGCAGGACGTGTTCCAGAAGCAGGCCAGCGCCCGCAAGTCCCAGGTTGGTTCCGGTGATCGTAGTGAAAAGATCCGCACTTACAATTTTCCTGACCGCAGGGTGACGGATCATCGTATCGGTTTTACAAGCCATCAACTTGAGTCTATTTTAGATGGCGATATGGATGAATTAACCAATGCTCTTATGGTCGCTGAGAAAGAAGTCAAAGAGCAGGCTCACGCGCAGCAATGACCGAAGATGAATTAATTCTAACACATATCCTTCAATGTTCCCGTAGTGAACTTTATCTTCGAAACCTTAAGTTAACAGATCAGCAGAAAAGACAGTTTGAATCTTATAAAGCCCGTCGCAAACAAGGGGAACCTTTGCAATATATTCTGGGCGTTTGGGACTTTATGGGCATTGAACTTAAAGTCGATCCCAGGGCGCTTATCCCAAGGCCTGAAACCGAAATATTGGTTGAAGAAGCCATAAGAAGAATTAAACATTTAAAGAACCCAAAGATTTTGGAACTTGGTACGGGCTTAGGTAATATTGCCATTGCGCTGGCCAAATTTGTTGCGGGTTCATTTATAACGACGGTAGATATTTCCTCAGAGGCCTTAGAGCTAGCTAAGGAGAATGCTTTAAGACACGACGTCATGCAAAGGATTGATTTTGTGCGGATGGATATGGCGGAGTATCTGACTACGGGAGGAACGGCGATATACTATGATTTGATTATTTCTAACCCACCGTATATTCCGTTGGCGCAAATGAAAGACTTACCGTTGGATGTGCAGCAGGAGCCGCGTCTGGCTTTAGAAGCTGGGAGGGATGGTTTAAAATTTTATATAGATATTATAAAATACACTCCGCCCTTGCTAAGAAAGGGGTGTTATCTTATGATGGAGTTTAGTGACGGACAGGGTTTAGCTGTCAAAGATTTAGTTCTAAAACAGCAAGTATTCTCGAATATTCAAATCCTCCAAGATTTAGCCGGAAAAGACCGTATTATTTGCGCACAGATATTTTAGGAGATTTAATTCTATGGAAAAATTTGTTATTGAAGGTGGAAGGCCCCTTAAAGGGGAAATCAGAGTCAGCGGTTCTAAAAACGCGACTTTGCCCATTTTGGCGGCAACTTTGTTGACGGACGGTGTTTGTGAGATCCGCAATGTACCCAAATTGCGCGATACCTGGACAATGTGTAAATTGCTCAGGACTTTGGGCAAGACGGTTGAAATCAGCGGCAATAAAGTCACCATTTCAGGAAGCGCCAACACACCTGTGGCTGACTATAAATTAGTATCGACGATGCGCGGTTCATTTTGCGTATTAGGTCCTTTGTTGGCCAAATTAGGAAAAGCTAAAGTGTCTATGCCCGGGGGATGCGTTATTGGTGTGCGTCCCATTGATTTACACTTGAAAGGAATTTTAGCATTAGGTGCCAAGGCGGATTTTGAAGCAGGTAACGTCATCGCGTCAGCCTCTAAGCTTAAAGGCGCTCAAATGTATTTAGGAGGGACGTTCGGTTCATCGGTACTTGCGACCGCCAATGTGATGATGGCAGCGGCCTTGGCCCACGGGGAGACGATTATTGAAAGTGCGGCCTGTGAACCTGAGATTGAAGATTTGGGGAGTTTTTTAAGTGCCATGGGGGCCAAGATTGAAGGACAGGGGACTCCGCGTATTGTTATCAATGGAGTTAGAAAATTACATGGTGTTAGTTACAGGATAGGCTCTGACCGTATTGAAGCAGGAACGTTTTTGCTTATGGCGGCCGCGGTTAAAAGCGATATTCTTGTTAAAGATGTTCAATATAACCATTTATTGGCCCTTATTGACAAACTAAGTTATACCGGTGTCAGGGTAGATAAAGACGGAAGTGATATCCGTATTCGTTGTAAGAAAATTCTTAAACCCGCCAATGTGGTCACCCATCCGCATCCGGGTTTTCCGACGGACTTACAAGCACAGTATATGGCGTTGATGGCGATTACCCCGGGGGTGAGTATTGTGACTGATCGGGTTTTTCCGGATCGTTTTATGCATATTGCCGAGCTTAACCGCATGGGGGCTCAAATCCGTCGGGACACAGGCAGCGCCATCATTGAAGGAGTCAGACAATTATATGGAGCGCCTGTCATGGCTTCTGATTTGCGTGCTTCAGCGGCTTTGGTGATTGCAGGCCTGGTAGCCAAGGGAAAAACAGAAATCCACCGTATTTACCATTTAGACCGCGGCTATGAAGATTTGGATCAAAAGTTGATTCAATTGGGAGCGAAAGTTTTTAGAGAGAAAGACTAAAATTTATGATTTTAATGATTGATAATTATGACTCATTTACCTATAACCTTGTCCAGTATTTTGGCGAGCTAAAGGTGGACATGAGAGTTTTTCGTAATGATGCATTAACTATTGCCGATATACGCCGTATGAAGCCGCAAAAAATTGTCATTTCTCCCGGTCCCGGCCGTCCTGAAGGTGCGGGTATTTCAGTCGACATTATAAAAAAATTAGCGGGGGGAATCCCCATTTTTGGTGTTTGTCTGGGGCACCAGGGCATAGGTTATGCCTATGGCGCTAAGATTATTAATGCCAAAAGCCTTATGCACGGTAAGACCTCCATGATTGAGCACAATAGCCAGGATCTTTTTAAAGGGCTTTCCCACCCCTTTGAAGCCACCCGTTACCATTCGTTGGTCATTGATCCTAAGACCTTGCCCGACTGTCTTGAGGTAACGGCCTGGACAACGGACGATGGTGAGATTATGGGGGTGCGCCATAAATCTTTGCCTGTCTGGGGAGTTCAGTTCCATCCGGAATCGATTTTGACTAAAGAAGGCAAAAGCATTCTTAAAAATTTTTTAAATTTATGATTAATTACATCAACAAGGTGAAACAAGGCGAAAACCTTAATCATAGTGAGATAACCGTGGTCATGGAATTAATTATGTCCGGCCACGCCCCCTTGGATGACATAGGGGATTTCTTACTGGCTCTTAATGCTAAAGGTCCGACTGTGGAGGAGATAACGGCCTGTGCTTTGATGATGCGTAAGTTCGTCGTGCCAGTTAAAACCATGCATGAGGTTGTTTTAGATACTTGTGGTACTGGGGGAGACCATAAAGGAACTTTTAATATTTCCACTACGGTCGCTATTGTGGTCGCCTCCTGTGGTGTGGCCGTGGCCAAGCATGGGAACCGGTCGGTTTCAAGCCAATGCGGCAGCGCTGATGTATTGGAAGCATTGGGTGTCAATGTGTATTTGGAAGAGACCTTGGTGAGTGAATGCCTGGATAAAGTCGGTATCGCTTTTTTATTTGCCCAGCGTCTCCATCCGGCCATGAAAAATGTTGCTTCTGTTCGTAAAGTTCTAGGGGTAAAGACGATATTTAATATTTTGGGTCCCCTGACTAATCCGGCGAGGGCCACGCATCAAATCGTCGGTGTTTATAGCCGGGATTTGGTGGAGCCGATCTCCCATGTGCTTATGAATTTAGGCCTAAAGCGTGCCCTCGTTGTTCATGGCCATGATGGTTTAGATGAAATTACCACTACCGGAAAGACTTTTATCGGTGAATTAAACGGGTCGGAAATTGTTTTTTACGATATTGATCCTCAGGAGTTAGAGATCCCTTCGGCAGTGTTAGAAGACTTTAAGGGCGGAGGAAAGGAAGAAAATGCTCAAATCCTACAGGCCGTTTTGCAGTCTCAAAAAGGCCCTAAACGGGACATTGTTCTTATCAATGTGGCTTATGGTCTTTATGTGGCAGGAGCTGTCAGGAACATAACGGCGGGACTTCGCATGGCTGAACATGCTATTGATTCCGGACGCGCGTATAAAAAATTGCAAGAATTAAAGGAGTTTACCAATCGTGGGTAGTGATTTTTTAAAAATAATGGCTGATGACAAACTGAAAAATCTGAAGGACAAGAAAGTCTATTATGAAAACTTAAAGAAAAACATGCGGCCAAAGGCTTTTCAGTCTTATGAAGTCTTTAAGAAAGCTATATCTAGGCCGGGTCAGATAAATTTAATCGCGGAAATTAAAAAGGCATCACCTTCAGCTGGTCTGATTCGTGAAGATTTCAATGTGTCTCAAATTGCCAGAATTTATGTGGAGCATAAGGCCGCGGCGATTTCCGTATTGACGGAAGAAAAATATTTTTTGGGTAAATTTGCCTATTTAAAGAAAGTCGGTGATGATTTTCATGTACCTACTCTGATGAAAGATTTCGTTGTCCATGAATATCAGATTTATGAGGGGGCTTTTTATGGGGCTTCAGCTGTTTTGCTGATTGTGGACATGCTCTCCGATGCTCAGATGCAGGAATTGATGGAGGTGGCCCATTCTTTAGGGTTGGATTGTTTGGTAGAGGCCCAGAACGAAAAGGAAATCGAAAGAGCTTTGGAGGTTGATGCTCAAATCATCGGCATCAATAATCGTAATTTGAGGACTCTGCAAGTAGATATGGATAATTGTGTGCACTTGATGGAATTGATTCCGGAAGGTAAGATCATCGTTGCTGAAAGCGGCCTTAAAACACACGATGATATCAAACGGGTCAAGGAAACAGGGGCGCATGCGGTTTTAATCGGTGAAACTTTTATGCGTGCACTGGACATTGGGGCAAAAATCAAGGAAATAATGGGGTAACATATGGTTCGAATCAAAGTTTGCGGAATTACTAATGAAAAAGATGCGTTGAAAGCGGCCAATTTGGGGGCTTGGGCCTTGGGTTTTATCTTTTATAAGAAAAGCCCCAGGTTCATCAGTCCTTACAAAGTAAAAAAGATTATCGAACAATTGCCCCCCTTTATCACTCCGGTGGGTGTTTTTGTAAACCATAACTTAGGTGCCATGCGGGACATCATCGGGCATTGCGGTTTAAGGGTGGTACAGCTTCATGGGGATGAAGACCATCATTTTTGCCATCGCTTGCGCCGGTACAAGGTAAAAATCATCAAAGCCTTTCGTGTGGAAAGCAGCTTTACACCGTCGGTTGTTGAACCTTTTAAGGCCGATGCTTATTTGTTTGATACCTTTAGCAAAGACGCTTACGGCGGCACAGGAACAAATTTCGATTGGACTTTGCTTAAAGACATTAAATCTGCTAATGTGCCAATAATCCTTTCTGGCGGGTTAAACAGTCAAAACGTCATTGAACCAGTCAATAACCTTAAACCTTACGCCGTAGATGTCAATAGCGGGGTAGAGGAAGCTCCTGGCAAAAAAGACCATGGCAAAATGAAAGATTTTATTGATATAGTCAACTATATTACAGGGCCCAAGGTAAGAGAACCTTAAACCTGATAAGAAGAATTCAAATTCAAAAGTATGCGTACGCATATTCCCAAAACGGACATTCCTATCATTATTCACTTAAGCGGTGAAGAAATACGGCTTTTTCTTTCTGCGGCCAAGCCTGATGATTTCAGAGGTGAGGCTAAATCCGCCATCAAGTTATACCAGAAAGATCCACACTTATTTAGCGACAAACATCTATTGGAATATGGCAGCAACATTGAGCAGGCTATTAACCATCCTATGCGCATAGAAATCAGACACACGACCAATCATGGGGCGGCCCAGGTCGTGGCCAAAGGAATTTGGGGCGCAACTCTTCGCCAGGAAGTCATCAATAAAATCAGGGCGGAATTGGCTAAAGTGGATAAACATATCGAAGTGCGTTTAGCCGGGACATCTTCATTTGAGTTTAATGTCAAAGGCGTTAACAAATCCTGTTCTATCCGTTTCTTGCGGCATACTTGGCCTGATGTTTTAACGCAGATGAATTATACCGAAGGGCCGTTTATCGACAGTCGAAAGACCAATACCATTATCGTGGCTGATGGTGACGGTACCATTTATGACGGTCCCAAGGCAGGGCATACATTACCGACCATGGCAAAAAGTTCAGCGAGGGAAGCTTTGATTGGCTGGCTTGAGGCAGGCGGGGTGTTTATGCTTAATTCCGGCAATGAACTTGAACGCAATGTATTCAGACTTAAAGATGGTTTGTCGGCACATTTATTTAATCGTATCCTGGTTGCTGGAAATGGTGGAGCAGATTTGGTCTGTTTTGATACCAACCAGAAACCGGTGTGGGTCAATGGTTTTAGGGATTTGGCCCTTTCAGATGAAGTTGGCAAATATATACTGGACATTGTCTATATCGGTGATGATGGCAGTGAAGACGGTAATGACTGGGCGGCTTTTAAAGAGGTAGGGCCTGAGCGTTCCGTATTGGTGGCCCGCGATTTTAAACGCAGCTATGATACACGTCTAAGGACAGGGTATGTGGGGCATTTTGTCCGGGGTACCAAGACGTATTTGGAAATCGCCACCCTTAAAGCTAAAAACAATAAAAATGGTAAACCATTCCTTTCTGCTTGGGCAGTGGTGTGATATGTCTAAACTTCATGATTTAATAGAGTGGGAATATTTAGGGTCGAAGTACAGTGTGTACGTCAAGCATTTCGTGGATGATGACGGCAAGCGAGGCATGACGATGATTTTTGAAGACGTTCACAATGAGAGGGTCACGGAAATGACCATTCCTTCACGCAAGTTTCCTGCATTTCTTAAGGCCGTCAATGGCGGGTCAGAACCATATCGGGGTATTTTCTAAAATATATGGCAAAATTTTTTCATCATCAAAGGCACCATCAGAATCCAGGCAGGGTTTCTCCCCCGTATCCGCGTCCTGCCCCAGTGCAATTTCAAACAGAAGCTGAGCGTAAATTTCTGGCTGGTACTCCAATAGATCCTTTTCCACGTATACGCCTCGAAGACGGCAGTAGCGAATTTACGATGCGGGCCATGGATTTAATCTGTCCTATTGGTATGGGCCAGCGGGGATTGATTGTGGCACCGCCGGGATCCGGTAAAACAACTTTTCTCAGGCACATTTGCCAGGCGGTGTTCAAGGCCTGTCCTCAAGTGAAACTCTATTGCTTGCTTGTTGATGAAAGGCCTGAAGAGGTCACGGAATTTCGTCGCAGTGTACCGGGAGAAGTACATTGGTCTTCATCGGATGAAAGTTATGAACATCACATTGAAACAGCCGATACTTTGATGCGCCAGGCATTTGTTGATGCCGCATCCGGGGCCAATGTGATGGTCGTGATTGATTCCCTGACACGCCTAGCCCGTGTGCACAATGCCGAGCGGCAATCCAGCGGTAGGACGCTTTCCGGTGGTGTGGACGCCCGTTCTCTTCAGGTGCCACGTCGTATTTTCGGAGCGGCGCGTAAGATTGAACATGGAGGGTCGCTTTCAATTTTGGCGACCATCCTGATTGAAACGGGCAGCCGCATGGATGAAGTTATCTTTGAGGAATTTAAAGGTACGGGTAATATGGAGATAGTTTTGTCAAGAGAGGTTTCCAACCACCGTATTTTTCCGGCTATCGACATCAAAAAAAGCGCCACTCGAAAACAAGAGCTTTTGTTGTCAACGGGGGAACTAAAACAGGTAGAAATTTTTAAAAAAGGGCTGGCCCAATTGGGAACTGTGCAGGCAGCCCAAGCTTTGTTTGAAAAATTGCAGCAATTTCCGACCAATAAGGAATTGCTCCATTCTATGAAATAGAATGAAGGAAGACCTTCCCCTGACAGCTTGCTGCGGGGTGATTGATTAATATATTTCCATGATACTTAATTGCGCGGAACATCCTGCAGATAAGTTGTATCTTTTGATGACCCAAACAGTCATCCCTCGGCCCATTGCCTGGGTGCTTTCGGACAACGGCAATGGTTCCTATAACCTGGCACCGTTTTCTTTTTTTAATGTCATCACTGCAGATCCGCCGATTATTATGATTTCCGTGGGTTGGAAAGATGCCACTACCCATAAAGATACATGGATCAATATCCAAGAAAGCAGTGATTTTGTGGTACATATCCCGACAGAAACTGATGCCAAGTCGATGGTGGCGACATCCCAGACTCTGCCTCATGGGGTTTCTGAAGTGGACAAGCTGGGCCTTGGGCTTGAGGCTGTCAGTGATCAGCGCTTACCACGAGTGGTGGGACCCAAGGTGGCGTATTTTTGTGAGAAGTATTCTATTCAAGAAATAGGCCAATCCCGGCAAGGGCTGATTTTAGGGAAGGTCAATTGTATGTGGTTTGATGATAACATTGTACAGCAACATAAGGGACGGTTGATCATTGACCCGGTCAAAGTCAATCCTTTGGCCCGTTTAGGCGGTCAGGGATATAGTTTGCTGGCCGAGCCTTTTGAAATCAAACGCCCGCAATAGGAGAAAAGTGCCTATGAAAGATGAAATTAAAGATCTTCGGATTAGTGATCATATGGCCAATGAGAGGACATTGCTTGCGTGGATAAGAACCAACATTGGGATCATTGCGTTCGGCTTTGTTATAGAAAAATTTGGATTATTTATAAAGCAGATGGGATTGATTTTAGGAAAAGTCACTGCACAAACTTCATCACCAATTCATGGATATTCAACAATTATTGGAATTATTATTATTAGTTTCGGCACATTAATGAGTCTTTTGGCATATATAAATTTTAGGAGAGTGGAAAGGCAAATTGAACAACGCGCTACCACGTATAGATCATCAGAAATGATTTATGCGTTATTGATATTAACAATAATCTCGGTAGGAATTTTTCTTGTGGTTTATTTAATCCAAAGCAAGTTTTAGCCACGCTTGACGTTCCTGGTTATTTAACTTCCATTTTCTTGTTGTCCGCTTGGGCTTGGACGGTTACAATGTCCGCATGTCTTTAGTTATTTCCAAGAATGATTCCTGGAAAATGTTTGACCAAATCGCCAAGCGGTACGATTTACTTAACCGTTTATTGTCCCTGGGACAGGATGAAGCCTGGCGCGAAGAAATCAGGACGCATTTGCCTTCAAAAGAGAATTTTGATCTCCTAGATATTGCCACAGGAACAGGGGATGTTACTATCACCCTTGTTAAGGATAACCCTAATGTTCATATGGCTTATGGTGTGGATTTAGCTGAAGGTATGCTTGCCATCGCCAGAGAAAAAATTAAAGTTCAAGGTCTGCAGTCGAGGATCATGCTTGAGAAAGCAGACGCCCAAGCTTTGCCGTTTTTAGAGGGGACCTTTGATGCCGTAACCATCGCTTTTGGTATCCGTAACATTCCCGATTTACGCTTAGGACTTATGGAAATGTACCGTGTGCTTAGAAAAGATGGGCGAGTTGTGATTTTAGAATTTTCTTTACCCCAAAATCTTTTCGTCAGAGCGGGACACTGGGTTTATATTAATAGTATTGTACCTTTGATTGGGCTTTTATTATCCGGTCATACGGGTGCTTACCGTTACTTGGCTCAAACAATAGAATCTTTTCCTTATGGGGATCGTTTTTGTAAGATTTTAAAACAAATGGGTTTTGTGAATGTTCGATTGAAAACTCTCATGGGTGGTACCGCTACAGTTTATTGGGCCGATAAATAACTATGCCGGAGAAAATCATCGATTTCATAAAAGCAAAAGAAATTATGGCTGATAAAATCGCTAGATTAGATGTCACAGCCAAGCCATCCGTTTTTCGTATTGAAATAAAAATCAAACCTATTGACCTTATTGATTGGCTCGAAGTCCAAAACAGCGTAGTTAAGATTTATGGGGTCAATCAGGACAACACCGCTGCCATTGCCGGCATCGGTGAGGCTTTAAGAGTACACGCAGGAAAAATAGATGATTTTGCCTATGTGTTTAAGCAATTACGTTCTTATCTGACCCCGCAGTATCCTTATATGCAATGGTATGGTGGTTTTTGTTTTGATGACAGTCATTTGGACAGCCATTGGAAGAATTTCGGGGCCTACCGCTTTGTCCTGCCGCGTTTTGAACTGGCCCGTGACGGGAACAAGATAATCTTTTGTTGCAATTTAATTGGAGAATTATTGGAGAGTGTCCGGGAAGATATCTTGAAAGAACTTCATTGTATTCAAGTCAACCCCAAGTCGTCTAAAAACGTTTTTACAACTTTTTCTCGCAAAGATTTGCCCAGTAAGGAACAATGGAATCATAATATTTCGACAGTGCTCAATGGGATAAAGATTGGGAATTATAAGAAAATAGTCTTGGCCCGTAAAACTGTTTTGAAGTTTTCTAAAAGAGTCAACCCCTTTGAGATCTTCAGGGAATTGTATAAAGTTACGCCCAATAGCTACCATTTTTATTTTCAATTTGAAGGTACAATATTTTTAGGGGCCTCACCTGAGCGGTTATATAGACGTCAAGGTAGAAAGATTTTAAGTGAAGCCATTGCTGGCACCAGCCCTCGAGGAAAGACTGCCCGGCAGGACAAAGTCTACAAAGTGCGGTTGTTTAATTCTTCTAAAAATAATCTTGAACACCAGTTTGTCGTAACGGCTATTAAGAATCGTCTGGGGCCGTTATGTGTAAAGTTACATAATAAACAGAAGCCGCAGGTGATTAGTATAGGCAATGGCCATCATTTGATGACCCCTTTTGAAGGAGACATTAACGGTAATGTGTCTGACGAAGATATTTTAAAGACATTGCATCCGACCCCCGCGGTAGCTGGTACACCGCAAGATAAAGCTTTGGCCGTGGTGCGGCGGTTAGAAAGATTTAGCCGCGGCTGGTATGCCGGGCCCTTGGGTTATGTGGGATTGGATTGGACGGAGTTTGTCGTTGGTATCCGCTCGGCGCTCATTAAGGGCAAAGAAATGTCCGTTTATGCGGGCGCAGGCATTGTCCAAGGTTCTAAATCAAAGGAGGAATGGTTAGAGGTGGAAAATAAAATCAGTAATTTTATTAAGGTCATTAAATGAAAACCCAAAATATCAATTACTGCTGGGGAAGTTTGATTATCGAAGAGTTGGTACGCCTAGGGGTTGATTATTTCTGTATAGCCCCTGGTTCACGTTCATCTGTTTTAACAGTGTCTGCTGCTCGGAACACAAAGGTAAAAACATTGACGCATTTTGATGAACGGGGACTGGCTTTTCATGCTTTGGGGTATGCTTGCGTATCTAAAAAGCCTGTGGTATTGATTTGCACTTCCGGGACAGCTGCGGCCAACTTTTTTCCCGCCATTATTGAAGCTTCAAAAAAGAAAGTGCCGTTGATTGTCTTGACTGCCGATAGGCCGCCTGAATTACGCCAGACAGGGGCTGTACAAACCATAGACCAGGTCGGCTTATATGGTCGGTATATAAAGTATTTTGTTGATCTACCGTGCCCGGATTCGAATATTAAACCAGAGTTTGTTCTGACCAGCGTGGACCAAGCCTGGTTTCATGCCGTGCGTAACCCAAGCGGGGTAGTACATATCAATTGCATGTTTCGCGAGCCCCTGGTGCCGACTAAAGCAAAGGATGATTTGACTTCTTATACCAAAAGCCTTTTCCGTTGGCTCAAATCCAGACAATCTTATACACAATACATTCAAAGTGAAGTCTCCGGCTTAAAAGGTGCGAAAGAAATATCCAATCGACTTAATGGTATTAAAAATGGCCTCATCGTTGTCGGTAAGATTTCCGTTGGTGAGAAGCCAGGGGTTTTGGCCTTGGCTGAAGAATTAGGGTGGCCCATTTTTGCAGATTTGACTTCCGGGCTTAGGTTAGGCTGTGGAGACCTTCGGGTGGTTCATTATTTTGATCAAGTTTTATTGTCTCAGCAGCCAGCCTTTGATGGTATTTTGCATTTAGGCGGGCGTATGACCTCCAAGCGTTATTATGAGTTCATTGAGAAAATTAAACCAAGCCAGTACATTACGGTGTTAAACCATCCTTTGCGCAATGACCCAACGCATCAGGTGGGGTTAAGGGTT
>JAJXTI010000137.1 GCA_021783915.1 bacterium | reverse complement strand
AAAACTAAAAATGGAACGATAGTGGCGGCTAAAATACAAAAAAGATATTCGCTAATGGCAAAGCCGCGTCCGAAGCGCACAGCTAGGGTCATCTTCCCCGCCTCACGGTCACCGTCTATATCTCTCAAATTATTGACCGCTAAGATAGCGCAGGATAAAAAACCAGGCGCGAACCCGGCAACAATCACTGCCATATTAATGTCCAACGTCTGTACAAAATATGTTCCCCCTACAGCCACTGGCCCAAAAAAAATAAATACAAAAAGTTCTCCCAACCCTAAGTAACCCAAAGGCCTTTTTCCAGCGGTATACATCACGCCTGAAATAATCGCCGCCACAGCGATGACAGCAATACTTAGACCCGCACGGTACACCAGATATATACTCACGAACCCAGCCAAAACAAAAGCTATCGTGGCCGCCGTCAATACCATCCAGGGTTTAATAAGCCCCGCTTGTGTAACACGCACAGGCCCCCGACGATCCTTAGTATCCGCACCTTTTTTGAAATCAAAATAATCATTGCTTAAATTGGTGGCGATTTGAATAAGTAAAGCAGCCACAAGACAGGCCAAAGCCGACGGCCAATGAAATACCCCGTCGCCAAAAGCCATGGCGGAACCAATAAAGACAGGGGCAATCCCCGCTGGCAAAGTTTTAGGACGAATAGCAAGAACCCATGGATTCATGGTCTTTTAGGAAATTTAGAAAAATCCGGTTTACGTTTTTGCACAAAAGCGTTACGGCCTTCCTGGCCTTCTTCGGTCATATAAAACAAAAGCGTAGCGTTGCCAGCCAATTCCTGCAAGCCTGCCTGGCCATCACAGTCGGCGTTAAGGGCCGCTTTAAGACAGCGTATGGCCAAAGGCGAATGCTGCAAAATCTCCTTACACCACTGTACGGTTTCCACTTCAAGTTTTTTATAAGGGACAACGGTATTGACTAATCCCATCTCAAGCGCCTGTTTAGCATTGTATTGACGGCAGAGGAACCAAATTTCACGCGCTTTCTTCTGGCCGACAATGCGAGCCATATAGCTGCAACCATACCCACCGTCAAAGGAACCGACCTTGGGTCCGGTCTGGCCAAAGACGGCATTGTCAGCGGCAATGGTCAAATCACAAAGCATCTGCAAGATTTGCCCACCGCCCACCGCATAACCAGCGACCATGGCAATGATTGGTTTAGGGCAGACCCGGATTTGGCGTTGGAAATCCAAAACATTTAAACGATTGGTGCCGTCTTTGTCTTTGTAACCGGCATCACCACGAATTTTCTGGTCTCCACCGGAACAAAATGCCTCTTGGCCTTCTCCCGTTAAAATAACCACGCCAATTTTGCTGTCATCACGGGCATCATTCAGGGCATCCATCATTTCCTTGACGGTCACGGGCGTGAACGCGTTGTGCCTGTGGGGACGGTTAATGGTGATCTTGGCAATCCCTTCCATTTTTTGATACTTGATCTCTTCGTATTCCCCGGCTTCTTTCCAAAGAAATTTAGACATAATATTCCTTATTATATAGGCAGGGTTTATCACCTGCTTTTGTCATTAATGCACCAAGGCCCTGACATTGAAATCCTGTCCCTTATAGCGGGGAACCAAATGCAAATGCGCATGCATCACAATTTGTCCTGCGACAGAACCGCAATTGGTCGCCACATTATAACCGTCGGGATGGTGCTCTTTGTCTAAAACCATTTTTGCCTTGTTGATTAAATCAAACAAGGCCTCGACTTCCTTGGCCTTGGCCTGAAAAATTTGTTCGAAATGCCTTTTAGAGATAAAAAGCATGTGCCCTTTGCTTAAAGGGTTAATGTCATAAACGGCATAGGCCAAATCATTCTCAAGCACTTTCGGTAAATTCTTGCAAAAAATACACTCAGCCATAGAAAGTTCCTTTTTTGGTAAACTTTTGGGATTATGATGATGGACAACGCAGGGCACAAGTTTGATTAGTTAAACTTAAACTTTAAGGCTTCTTTGTAATTCTTCAACGTCTTTCTTGGCTTTGGACAAAGTTACATTAAAAATTTCGCAGTAAAGCTGGACAGCCAAGTCTTTCTCCCCTTCCATCAAAAGATGGCGTACATCGAACATGGTGGCCTTCCCTTTCTGGGGCAGCTTCCCACGCTGACGGGCCTCGTTAAGCAGACGGACTTTATAAATGTTAACGAGGACCAGAAAACAAACAAGCACAATCAAAATTGCATAGAAAAATATGACCATAGGCTCTTTCATTTAATTATTGACCTCTTTAATTTCTTTAGAAAAATCTTCAACGACCTGTTTGACTTCCATTTCCGCTTTATCAATTCTGGCCTTGCATAAACGGATCAATTCCACCGCTTCTTTGACCCGCAAAGAAAGCTCATCCACATCCACGTCTTCGTTTTCGATTTGACTTATAATCTCATCGAGGCGCTGGACTGCCTCACGGTATTTTATTTGCTCAGGCTTCATAAGTCCCCTTGTTTATTTCTTTAACATCGCTAATGATCAGCCCGTCGCTTAGCTGGGTCTCGATTGCAGAACCTCTTTTCAAGTCTCTGGTGGATTTGACCGTCTTACCTGAAAAATCGCGCGTAATGCTAAATCCCCGCTTTAATGTGTTCTTAGGATCAGCGACGTCAATAAACTTTTGATATGTTTTTATTTTAGTCCTTGATGTTTCAAGGCGCAAATGAATTATTTTTTTTAAATCCTGCTGATGTGCCATACTTTGCTTTTCAGATTCCTTTAATAAAGATATGGGTAAACGTTTAAGGTCTTGCGTGGCTCGGACAACCATGCTTTTTTGGGTCTGGATCCATCCCATGGTTGATTGCTGCAGTGCCAAGGCATGGTTTCTTATATGCTGACGGCGCCGTTCAAAAATCCGGTTGACAATCTCAAATAGAAAATCTTGTTTTTCCTCTAAATGGTCCATGAATTCCTGAACCCTGCCGATCAGGAAGCGGGCAATGGCGGTCGGTGTTTTGGCAAAG
>JAJXTI010000136.1 GCA_021783915.1 bacterium | reverse complement strand
ACCACCGTACGTACCGTTCGGTATACGGCGGTTCATAAAGGTTTTAAGAGTTTATCAGTTTTGTTTGTAAAGCTACTAATCCAAATTTGTTGAAGTAGGCTATCGGATACGCTTGGTTCATATGTGATGCCCCGGCATTCCACCATGGCGCTCGTCCATTCATTGCGCTGGCTAATGCTCGTTCTTTGTCCAGCCCCTTCTTTATCATTCGTTTTACCCGTGTCCATACTCTCTTCATCTGACGCCATATGATGCAGCGCAATTCTCGCCGTATCCAAAAGTCCAACTCTTCCGGTATCTTCTTAACCCTTGCCAGGCTAAAGTAGTTACCCCAGCCACGTATTACAGGATTCAGTTCTTCCGTTATGAATCATCCTATGTTGCGCCCCCGTCTAGGTCGGAATATTGCTCTTAGTGTGTCCTTAAACTGCCCAGATGTACCGCGGGCTTAAGTCATTCTGGCTTGTCGTGGATTTAGACGCGCCCACTGCCGCAGGGTATCGGGGATTCCGTCCCTTCCCTCCTGCCCCGGTTGAAGTGTTTTCATCTTCTTTTCTCGGCATCTTTCGCTCCATCGAAAGCCAGGGCTTTATCCCTTGCTTTATGTTCAGGCCTTCGTCCCGGTCAAATGAAACGTCGGGCTTACTTTGCCCTCTGCTGACTTCTGCACTGCGATCAGGTGCCTCACGGCATCCTCAGTCCGTTCCATCCTCCTCGGGTAGGAACTGTGTAGATACAGGGCAGACCTCCCAGGGGTAATGCGCACTTACCTTCCCGCTTATGCCCGCCACATATACGCACACGCTTTCCGGATAAGTTTTTGGCTTTAGAGATAAGTAACTCCTCACCCAGCATGTCCGCCTCGATGTGATTCCTGTTCGTCGAGCCAGCGTTTTGCCTGCGGCTTCCTTCAGATTCCACCTCGTGATGGACACCCTTGCCGTCCGGCTAAAAGTTCCTCTTATCAGGCCTGTAAAGGACTTACACCTTCAAGTAAGTGCGCCCTGCCGGGCGTACAAAAATTCTATAACTAAAACTTATACGTCACCGTTGCCATTCCAATATTCGTAAATTGCCTGTACTTTCCGTTAATATTTGCCCCCACACTGGACCCGACCTTGTTATTCACTTTGCGATCTTTATAAATAATCCCAGAATAAGCTATATCCAACGTCAAATGCTTATTAAAATCATAACCAAGCCCGGTGGTTATACCATGGGAATCACTGTCAGGAAGACTCGATGAAAGGGTTCCCTGAGGTACCACATGCGCATGATGATAATACCCCCCACGCAAACGCAAACGGTCATTGACTGCATACTCGCCACCGATGGCTTCGGAAAAGGCCGAGTGCCAATGATGGTCAATAGGATTACTTGCATTTAAAAAAGCCAACCGTCCCGGATCAGTTTCATCCGGGTAATTAATAACTTCCTGTTTAAACCTGGACCAATTCATCCATTCCAAATCAAGATTAATCGTCCATTTCTTGGTTGGCTTAAAACTATACCCCATCACAACACTTTGAGGCAAAATAAGTTTTTCAGTGGCCCTCGTTTCATAAGAGGAAGATTGAAAATTATAGGGTGAAGCAAATGAGGCCAAATAGGCAGGGCCAAGACCATCTATGTAAATTTTTCCAACATACCGATGGTGAATGGCGCTTCGATACATAAGACCTACTTGATTTTTATCATTAATTTTAAAAAGGGTGGCTATCCTATAACCCCAGGCATTGTTGTCTTTGGCTTTTAATTGGATATTACCATCAGACGCAAAACCAGCATTGTTTAATGCCTTACTCTCATTGGCTCTTGATTCATCATTGTCCGCACTGACAGCGAAGAACCAGCGGTCTGTCAATCGATAGGAACCAGTGAACATAGTATCCGTATTCGTAATTTCGCTTTTTGTAGCCACATAGCGGGAAAAACTATCCGCGGCCCATTCAGTGCCTAGCCCCCAATAAGAACTAGCGCCAAAACCAAGGACAAACTTTTTATTAACCGGTATGGTTGCATACACATGGGGTATTAAATAAGAATTACGACGCATCTGGGTTTCTTGGCCGGAAGTGTTTTTATAACTTCCTTGCGGCCCGATATAGGCACCACCGACTGAAATCTCAAAATTTTTTATTTGATTTAAACCCGCAGGATTGTAATAAACAGCCGCGGGAGTATTGGCCTCCCCCACAAACGCGGAGCCTTTACCAAAAGCGCCGGCATCCGGAGTTTCTACCCGAAAACCACCTGAACCAGCAGCCAAAGCATTACCAATACTAACAATAAGCCACATTCCTATACATAAAACAATCACACGTAAGGGAATCATAGTCAAAACCTCCAAACAGAGGAGAAATTAAAATAGTATAATAAATATATAATTATTATAAATGGTCAAGAGCTCAACGCAAGAAAAAGTCAAAATATTTTGTTATATCATCAAATTGATCCTATCAACAAATCCTGTCAGGTGGCAGATTCAATTTTGACAACCATGGCCAACATTTTTCCCCTTGGAAATTCGACAGGCCGATCATATCGACCATCTGCCGATAATGATGTTTGACTTGTGGATCCATGGCAGACTTCTCGGAGAGGTTGAATCACCGTCCTAAACAATAAAAACTACGGTCAATATTAAGGTAATGACAAAAATGATAAATTTACGTTTACTCAGTTTTCTCATTTGGCCCTTAACGGATTTGATCGTACAAGTGATCCTAAAATAGTTGATCTTGCCTTTCCGGGAGACCCGTTTGTTCACGTAATCTAAATTCACATTGATAATAAACGGCGAGTCGATCATGCCTTTTTGCTGTTCGATATCAGCGCCTATTAGACAGATTGACCAAAAATAAACAGGAGGGTTTTGGATTGAACTAAGTGATATAATGGCCAAGTTGAATAACAAGCCGGCAAGGAGAATTTTATGAATGCCACTCAAACAGCAGTACTTGTGACCTTCCCCCAAAATCCGAACTTTTTGTATGATGTCATTCTTTGTCTAACACAGGCCAAATCGACTGAAAGATG
>JAJXTI010000135.1 GCA_021783915.1 bacterium | reverse complement strand
CATGGTTTCTTATTTGCTTTCGGCGCCGTTCAAAAATCCGGTTGACAATCTCAAATAGAAAATCTTGTTTTTCCTCTAAATGGTCCATGAATTCCTGAACCCTGCCGATCAGGAAGCGGGCAATGGCGGTCGGTGTTTTGGCAAAGGTATGTGCCGCCAAATCCGTCACAGTCGTATTGATCTCGTGGCCGATCCCGCTTACGACAACAAGACGGGACGCCGCAATAGCTTCGGCTATCACTTGGCTGTCAAAACAGCTCAATTCTGCTATAGACCCACCTCCTCGAGTAATAACAATCACGTCGATTTCCTCTCTGAGTGCTCCCTCCGGGAGCCCAACGGCCGACAGGCAGGATTTCTGGTTCAATAACTTAATCGCACGCGCCACAGAGCTTTCTGTGTTCTTGCCCTGCATCAAAGAATCTACGACCGTTACATGAAAAGTATACCCGCTTTTTTTAAGCTCATCCACAAAATCATGGTAAGCGGCGGAGCCGTAAGAAGTAATAAGGCCAATGGACATGGGCAAACGCGGCATCTCCAACTGCTTGTTTTTGTCCAAAATACCTTTTTGCTTAAGAAGAGCGACCAGACGCAACCGGTCTTGGGCTATTTTGCCTAATGTATAGGTAGGGTCAATACTTTCAACAATCAGGCGCACCTGGCCGAAAGGAGGGTAAAAATCAACCCTACACAACAATTTGACTTCAATATCGTCCTTAAGGGTAAAAGTATTCTCGGCCTTTTGCAGGATGCCCTCTATTTTAGGGCGGACATTGGCCCAAATAGTCACACCAATCTTGGCAAGAACGGCATTGGAACCGGGGTCTTTTTCACTCAATGTAAAATAAAGATGTTTTTTGTCCCTTAGCTCCTGAACTTCCCCACAAATCCATAAAGCCTGAGGAAAACCGCTATTGATAACGTCCCGGATAAAATTATTGACTTCTGAAACTGTTAAAAATTCTTCAGAGGTGTTCAATTGGCAACAAACCCTAAATTAAGAAGTTCTTGTTCTAAAGCTTGGCCGGCCACAATGATAATGGCCTCCAGCGGCTTTATTCTTTGGTCTAATTCAAGCTTCAAAGTATGCAATTTAAGGGCATTTTCTTTCGTTTTATTTTTAACATCAGCACTGTACCATTGTTCGTAAGATTTGTGTTCTTTATAAGCTTTATTAAAATCTAAAAGCGCAGCGGCATAGACCATGATGGCTTCTTGGCGTTGAATAAACTCCAAATCTTTGGCTTGGCTCCACACCTCCATTAAAAACCCGGTCGTGATGAACTGCCTTTGATCCATAACATAATAAATCTCTAAATTTTTTTCCATCTCGGCCAAAAAAGCCAACAAGTGTTCCCTTAAAGCCTTCTTGGCCCGCCAAGACTGAATAATCCCCAACATAATTTTACCTATATATATTACCTAAATATCGAAAAGAATTTCTTATCTGCGCCCAATTGATGATAGGCAATACGCTCGAATACTCATCAGACCATGAACGAATCGAAGGGTAAGAATAAGCATCCAACATTTGCCAACCTTCCTGGGTGATTAACCGCAAATACTTTTGTTGGTCCCACGTAATGATCCCCCAAACAGTACGCATGGTCAGACCTTCGTCCGCGGTGGCTTTAAATGCCGCGTACCCTCCCAAATCCTGGGCAATATGGGCCAAAATGGGCCTAAGGTCAAAATAACGATTAGGGATATGGAACAAGATGGCCCCTCCTTCTCTCAAATGTTTTTTGTATAAAGCCGTTACATCTCTGTTGATCAAATGAACCGGAATCGAATCGCCACCGAAGGCATCGACAACAAGGACATCGTAAAGAACATTTTTGCGTTTTTCAAGGGAAATACGCGCATCTCCCAAGAAGATATTCACATGACCCGGTGCTAAAGAAAGATACCAAAAGTTATTTCTGGCCAAACTGACCACATCCGGGTCAAGCTCATAAAAATCGATGGGACAATCACCCCGGGTGTACATGGCAATGGTACCTGTGCCTAACCCTATGCCCCCGATACGATGGATTTTAAAAATACCCTTGGTAAGGACATCTCCCAAAGGTGATGTGGGACTGTAATAACCCAAGGGGATCCATCGTTTAGAATCTGTGAATTCAATGCCATGCATCGTTGTACCATGCAGCATAATCCTTAAATTCTTGCTGTCAAAGATATCATAAATGCCGTAATAATTGCGTTTTTTGACCACTGAATGGTGGTTTCTAATCACGGTCTCCAGAGGAGATGAAAATAAAACAGCCAAAACAGTCATGAATATAAGCCATCTCCCCCCGACTCCCAACGCAAGAAATAAAAGCCCTACTAAGAATTCCACTAGGGTATTTGAAATCAATGGGATCACCCAGCTCGTCAGTACCCCCCCTAAAAACCCCCCCAGGGAGATCATTACATAAAACAAGGTCAGGTTTTGGGTGTTAGGTTTTTTACGGTTAAGTTCTCCTTGTGTATACATGCACAATAAAAAAAGCAGTGTATTAAAAATGACGGTGGAAAAAAGCGCAGGAACGGTAAATTTCTTGCTGAAAAAATAATAAACCACCGCCACGCCTGTGATAAGAAAGATGTAACGTTGTATCCATACAGGGGAAAAAGGTCTGCTTTTAAAATTCAGGACAAAAGTTAACAAATAAATACTTAAAGGAATGATCCATAATAAAGGCACAGGGGCAATCTCATAGGTCACGATATTAGTTACCGATAAAAACAAGATGACTCCCGCAGCGGACAAACAAAACCATCTGTAGGCCTGTGGCCAAAAAAACCGGATTTTTTCCTGCTCTGGAACATCAACTTTTTCAATAACGACTGTTTTAAATGCCCAAATATTTAACAAAACCAAAACTACATAGGCCACTCGCCAGATATTGAGCTGTTGAGTGTTGGTGAAAAACAATTCAAATATAAACGGATAAGTCAGAAGTCCGGCAAAAGAACCCAAATTGGAGACCGCGTATAAAGCATAAGGGTTCTGTTTTTGTTTGAGCCCTGAAGAAGACAACCAACTTTGCGTCACCAGACTAACAGTAGTTAAAACAAAGAAAACGG
>JAJXTI010000045.1 GCA_021783915.1 bacterium | reverse complement strand
ACTGGTTTTTCTCAGGAATTAGCCAGAGATTTAGGTAAGAAAAGGATGGGGGCTTTACCCTATTTTGAGACAACCGTACTCACCTCAAGAAATATAGATTTGGCAGATTTTGATCCCTGTAGAGAGTTTTTAGTGGAGTATCCAAAAGATGAGTATTGTAATGCCCCCCATTAAGCAAGGGATTTTTAAGAGAGAATTGGCGCATTGTTGTTTTGCTCTTTGAATGATTCATAAAATTGATTTGGTGTCATGTTGTTTAATGCTTGATGAGGGAAGTCCGTGTTGTAATCATTGATCCATTTGGTTAAAGCCATCTGGAAGTTAAAGGGATGATCCCAGTCATAGCACCAGACAATGTCTTCTTTGATGGTGCGCATGACCCGTTCGGTATCGGAATTGCCTTTAGGGTTCGACCAGGTCGTGAATATTTGTTTAACGCCCAGGATAGAGCAATTCATCATGAAGCGTTGGGATGTGGGCTGACAGCCATTGTCCGAGATTAAAAACAATTGTTTCTTGAGATCAGCTTGAATGCCATTGGGGAAGCGATTATTGACGGCCATTTCTAAGGCATCCAACCAATCTTCGGTCTTTGAACGCAAAGACAAAGAATAACCGACGATTTCTTTGGAATGCCAGTCAAGGACGACGCACAGGTACAGCCAACCCCAGGAGGCAAGTTTGATTTTGGTCATATCAATGCCCCAGAACTGGTTGGGACGGCTTGCGACGGGTTTAGGCTTCATGGGCCCACGTTTGGCTTTGAGGCGGACCAATTTCGTAACGAGCATTTGATGTTCCTTCATGAGCAGGTAAACGCGCTTTTTGTTAACGGATACTTTTTGTCGATACTTTAAGTAAGACCAGATACGTCTATAGCCCCAAAGAGGGTGGTCAGTCTTGATAATCTTGATTTGTTCGAGCAATTCTTGATTACGCTGTATGACAGCTTGAGATTTAGCTCTTTTCATAGTTCGTATTCGCTTTTTTTTAACTCAACGGTTAAGTCACCGATGATGCGTTTAAGTTTGGTGTTTTCAGATTGAAGATGCTGTTCTTTCTTGGTGATGTCTTTAGTCTCAAAGGCTTGATGGCCATGTTGAAGTAGTTGATCACGCCATCTGTAATATTGAGCTTGGGCAATTTGATATTTAGCGCATAGTTTAGCAATTTCAATTTGACCGCTAAGTCCTTCAAGGATGATGCGTAGTTTTTCTTGAGAAGTCCAGTGACGTTTTTCCATAGAATTTGGCTCCTTTTGGGTTAGCCAATTCTATCTTAAAAGCCCTAATCTGTTAATGGGGAGCAGTATAGTATTCCGTAGAGCCTAAGGGTTTAAGTGGCTGTGGTGTATGGGTAAGATTGCCGTCTGGAAAAGAAAACTTATGGACACCAAACATTTATCTTGTTGGTGTTCAGAAAGCCGTTTATAGAACTAATCAGATTTTGGCCGTTACAAAGGCTGAGCAAATATTAAAGTTGCTTAATGAAAAATAGCATGTAATTTTCAGGATAGGTTGGCCATTGTCATACTATTGCGGGTTGGGAGTTTCAATTTCAGTTTAAAAGTTCTTTCTTTTAACCAGACTGGGACCTCTTTTCAATTTCAAAATTGGTCATTGTTTAACGCTTATGTTTTGTTAGATGCTGAAGGGCGGAGGAAGATAATTCTTCAATTTTCAGATGATCCATTCGGAGTGAATGAATTAATCTTATAATTTTCTTTGAGCTTAGTTTAGATTCTACAATGCTTTTTGATTCGCAAAGGTAGTTAAGTATTTTTTCATTGGACAACCCCTTCCGAATATCATTTAACACTGTTTTTGTTAAAAACTCAGGGCCATTTATTTTTTCATAGTAGTCGGCAATTTCTGGATAAAATTCTCCTAAGTAGGCTTTAATTAAGGTGGGCTCGTTTAAGGCATCAGATATTCTTTTTACAACAACAAAGTCAGTTGAATGCACACCGTGTTCTATTTTGGAGATATGGGTTCGATCTATCCCTGAGAGTTTCTCAAGTTTTTCACCTGTAAATCCATGTTTTTTCCTGAATTCTCGTAGAAGTTCACCAAAAACTTGAGATCCAGTTTTCTCTCTTTTCTCTTTCATGAATTAATAATATCAAAAACGTGTGCAATAGTCAACAATGTGCAACGCACAATATTTATGTTGACAAATTAAGAAATGCAAAGTAATCTAAAGATGTGCAATGCACATTATATGAACAGGGTGCTTAAAAAATAAAGGTGGTTGATATGTTTTTGACTCCAGAACAAGTTTGTCAAAGGTATTCAATTTCTAGGTGGACGTTATATTCTTGGTGTTCACGTGGGGCAATTCCTTTTATTAAGATTCGCGGTTTACTCAGATTCTTAGAATTAGACCTTCAGAAGTGGGAAGGAACATCAAAAGGAAAAATTGATTTAATATGAGAAAACGATTCAGAACTCCAACCGTGTATAAAAGAGGACGATGGTTTTGTTTCAAGATTACCAATTCGTTTGGGAAGCGTGTTGAAATAAAGTCAGATTCTAATACAGAAGCGAGAATAAGGCTTTTAGAAATGACCAAGCAAGTTATGAGTGAAAATAGCGGCACGGCAAGTTATCGAATAACTATAGATCAGGGTATTGAGTTTTATAATGGAAGTAAGAAAAATACGGTTGTTGAGAATTCATTGACACGATATAAGGCAATTTTTGATAATTTAAAAAGTTTTTTAAAAGCAAAGTATCCCCAAATTGTTTACTTTGATGAAACCCAAAAAATTGATAGCCTTGGTTTAGACTTTAGGGAATACAGACTTGGTCTTGGGAGAGCTTCTAAAACAGTAAGTGACGAAGAGATGGTGCTTTCATCGCTATATAAATTGTTAATCAAAAAGAATAAGATAGTCCATAAAAATCCATTTAGTGAGTTGGATCCGTTAATGGTAGAGCCTAGACAACTGCGGCGTGTCATTCCTAAAGAAGAGTTAAATAAGTTTTTCAATACAGCAAAAGAGCAAGGCAAAGAAATATATTGGTATGGAATCTTCATGGTTTTTTATGCAACTGGCATGAGGAGGGATGAACTTCGTTTTATGGAAAAATCGTGGGTGAACTTTGAAACTAATCATTTTGAAATACCTTCTACTAAAACTATGAAAGGAAAGGTGATTTCCAAGGCGATACCTATACATCCAGACTTAAAGCCAATTCTAGAAGAGGCGATTGCTAGATCAAACAGTAAGTATTTATTTCCAAACAAAGATGGCACAGTTCAGCATAAGAATAAATTTAGAGTGAATATGAAAAGAATATCCAGATTGGCAGGGATCCCAGAAGGTACTCCGCACGATTTCAGACATACTTTTAGCACAATGAGTAGGTTGGGAGGGATGTCTAATGAAGCAAGACGGACAATTGGTGGTTGGAGTAACGATGAAGTTATGAACAGCACGTACACTCATTATCCCGAAGATAAGATTCAAGCAGAGTATTTTAAGTTAGATATTCTTAGCTTTAAAGTCACGTAATCGTCACAAAGAGGTTAGAAAAATGTTTCAACTATGTTATAAGATAAACAGTTATGGCAAGGGAGTTTTAAAATCCCTTCCTCGGCACCATTTAATGTAAACTTTCCCAATCCATTCCGGTTGACAATCTTCTTTTAAGTCTTTATCATAATTGGCCATGGGACCTATTTATCTTGATTATGCTGCCACAACACCAGCAGACCCTCTGGTCGTAGAGGCCATGAGGCCTTTTTATTTTGAGCGTTTCGGTAACGCCTCAAGCCCCCATAGTTTCGGCCAAAACGCCAGGGGCGCCATAGAGCACAGCCGCGCGACTTTGGCTGATTTTATAGGTGCCAAACCATCTGAGATTGTCTTTACCAGCGGGGCGACGGAATCTAACAACCAGGCCGTTTTTTCTACAGCTTTAAGCCTTATTGATAAAGGCCGTCACGTCATTATCTGTGCTATTGAACACCATAGCGTTCTTGAGAGCGCGCATAGGGTTGCCAAGTTGGGTTATCAGGTCAGTTTTGTTAAACCTAATGCTGACGGGGTCATTGATCCCCAAGCCGTTTTTCAATTAATTAGAGGAGATACAATTCTTATTGCCGTTCATCATGCCAATAATGAGATTGGTGTTATCCAACCGGTTGAAGAAATAGGGGCCGTGGCCCGTCAAAAAGGTGTTCGTTTTCTGGTGGATGCCACACAAACACTGGGGCATATCCCGGTGGATGTGCGCCGGATCTCGTGTGATTTATTGTCCTTGTCTGCCCATAAGTTTTATGGACCGCAAGGGGTGGGGGCTTTGTATGTGCGTGAAGGAATAAAACTTGAACCCAGACTGCATGGAGGGGACCAGGAGCGTGGCCGCCGGGCGGGAACCCATAATTTGGCCGGCATTGTGGGCTTAGGTAAAGCCATAGAATTGAGTCGCAACCATATGGGGAAAGAAGCCAAAGAGCAATCGGCCCTTCGAGACCACATCATTGATTACGTATTGACTAATATCGAGAACGCCAGACTCAACGGGCACCGCCAGCAGCGGTTGCCTAACAACGCCCACTTTAGTTTGGAAGATGTTAACGGTGAAGACCTGGTGGCCGTTTTAGATATGACGGGCATTGCCGTCTCTCAAGGTTCAGCTTGTACCTGGGGGGTTTTGGAGCCGTCCCATGTGCTTAAAGCTATTGGATTATCAGACACCTTGGCCTTAGGTAGCTTGCGCATCAGCCTCGGACGATGGACCACGCGGGAAGAGGTCGATTATTTCCTGCAGCAATTGAAGTCGAAAGTAGGACAATTAAGATGCAGGAAAAAATAATACAATTCTTAAAACAGACCGACGGATATGTTTCCGGAGAGGAAATGAGCCAGCAGTTCAACATGTCGCGCGCGGCAGTTTGGAAGTATATGCAAGAGCTTCGTGCGTTGGGATATGACATCGCTGCCGTGCCGCATCTGGGGTACCAATTGGTTTCTTCCCCAGACAAACTTCTTTCCCATGAAATCCAGTTTGGTTTACATACCAAGGTCATGGGCCAGCAAATTTTTACTTTTGATTCTCTCACATCCACGATGGATGAGGCTTTTCGTTTAGGGATGGAAGGGGCCCCGGAGGGGACAGTGATATGTGCCGAAGGGCAAACCAAAGGCCGCGGCCGTCTGGGACGGGTTTGGGTATCTCCTAAAGGCAAGGGCATTTATTGTTCCATTATTCTCAGGCCCCAATTACCGCCGACACAGATGCCGCAGATAACGCTCATGACCGCGGTTGCCCTGGCCGAGGCCGTCCGCTTCAGGACGTCTTTGCAGCCAACCATTAAATGGCCTAATGATCTTTTAATAGGATCCAAAAAATTTGCCGGGATTTTAACTGAACTTCGCGCTGAGGTGGACCAAGTAAAATTTGTAGTGGTGGGCATTGGCCTTAACGTTAATGCCTCAAGCTCCCAGCTATTGGATACGTCCACTTCTTTGAAAATTGAGACCAAGAGAACCGTCAACAGGATTGAGTTGTTCCAAGAAATCCTAAGAAGTCTGGAGCTTTGGTATCACAAGATGCTTAAAGGGCATTTCGATGAAATATTGGATTACTGCCGCCAACATTCCGCCACTTTAAAAAAGAGAGTGCGTCTTCATGATGCCGCCTCGGATACGCAAGGGGAGGCGGTGGGTATTGATAATGACGGGGGGATTTTGATCCGTCGGGATAACGGCACCATCATCAAGAAAATGGCGGGAGACATAACCCAACTGCGATAAATATGGATCTATCTTTTTTAGAACAAGAGTTACAAACACTGCAATCCCACAACCTTTACCGCTCGTTAAAAGAAATGGCCTCTCCCCAGGCCAAGAAAATTGTCCTTAATGGAAAACAGGTCTTAAATTTTTGCTCCAATAATTACCTAGGGCTGGCGGATGATGAACGTATCAAGCGGGCCGCCGTTACAGCTATTAATGAAGATGGCTTTGGCTCAGGAGCTTCCAGGCTTGTTTGCGGGACGATGAGCGAACATGTCAAGCTTGAGAAGAAATTGGCCGGTTTTAAAAGAACGGAAGGGGCCCTTGTATTTTCCAGCGGCTACATGGCCAATACGGGAATTATTTCAGCATTAGTCGGCAGAGAAGACGTAGTTTTCAGCGACAAACTCAATCATGCCTCTATCGTTGATGGAATTATTTTAAGCCGGGCGCAATTAAAGCGCTACGCGCACAATGATATGCAGGCCTTGGAAGGGGCGTTTAAAACTTGCGGCCCTTGTAAGAAACGATTAATTGTCACCGATACCGTTTTTAGCATGGACGGCGATGTGGCACCTCTTAAAGACATTGTTCAATTGGCCAGCCGCTATGGGGCCATGGTCATGGTTGATGAGGCCCATGCCTTCGGTGTTTTGGGTGAGCATGGTTCAGGGCTCATCGAGCAAGAGGGACTGGGGGACCAGGTCGATGTCCAAATGGGGACGCTTTCTAAAGCGGCAGGATGTTTCGGGGCTTATGTTTGTGGTCCAAAGGTTTTGTGCGACTATTTAATCAACCATAGCCGTAGTTTTATTTACACCACAGCCATGCCGCCGGCTTGTGCCGCGGCGGCGTCGATGGCCGTGGATATTATTGGCCAAGATAAGCAACGCCGCAGACAAGTCTTGGCCAATGCCGATTATCTCCGCCGGGGCCTTAAGAAATCAGGTTTTGATACGATGAATTCAACGACACCCATTGTCCCTATTCTATTTAAAGATTCCTTGAAAGCCCTTGAGGCATCAAAGCGTTTGTTGGAGCAGGGGGTCTTTGTCCAGGCCATACGGCCTCCGACGGTCCCGGTCAATACGGCGCGTTTGCGTGCGACGGTCATGGCAACACACACGCAGGAAGATTTAGATTTGTTTTTGGATTGCATAAAAGAGTTATAGAAATCAGATATTACTGGAGGGACGTTAGAACATGCCTGATTTGACTACCAATCACGGCCTTCAATGGCATTATGAGCTCGCTGGCTCCGGTGAGGCGATTGTTTTTATCCATGGCTTTGGGGGGAGCGGTCATTGGTGGTGGCAGCAGAAAGATTTCTTTGAAGGGGACTATCAAGCCTTGACTGTCGATTTACCAGGCCATGGGCAAAGTTCTTGGGGAACGGTCAATCTCGTTCAGATGGCGCAAGGGGTCCGCCAGATAGTGGATGCTTTAAACCTGGCGAGCGTCAACGTGGTTGCCAGTTCCTTCGGCGGGCTTGTGGCCATGGAGCTTTATCGTCTTGTCCCGGAACATATTTCCCGGATGAGTTTTGTGGGGTGTGTCCCTAAATTCGCCCGAAGCAACTCTTATCCGGCCGGCCTTGATATTGAGAAAATCCGTACGTTAAGCCAGCAGTTTGATGGAGATTATGTCTCCAGTTTGGATATTTTTTTTCGCTCTTTGTTTACGATGCAAGAAAGGCAGTCGTTGGTATTTAAAAAAATCAAGGATTTGCGTCAAAATGACAATTTACCCCGGAGAGAAGCTCTGAAAGTTTTCCTGAGTATATTAGAGAAGGCCGATTTGCGGGACCGCCTTTCATCCATCATTTGTCCCGTGCAGTTTATAACGGGAGAGGAAGATTATATTTGCCCTAAAGCTGTGATGGAGTGGATACAGGAACACATGCCCAATGCCAGGCTCGATTTTATACAAGGCTGCGGCCATTTGCCTTTTTTGACTCAATCGGAACGATACAATGACCTCTTGGAAAATTTCCTCATTAACTGACAGGGTCCGACGTGCTTTTAGTGAGGCCGCGGACCAATACGATATTTTAACCAGTTTGCACCGAGAAATCGGCCGCGAGCTTATTAAGCGCCACACCGCCCTTGATCCGCGCTGTGTGATTGATGTGGGCTGCGGTACAGGCTACCTGACCCGTAAGGCACGGTATTTTTTCCCGGAGGCAACAGTCATTGGCATTGATGCGGCCCCAGGGATGTTGGACAAAGCCATTGCCCAGGATGAGGCAGGGGGGATTGTTTGGCTTAACGCGGATGCCCAGGCGTTGCCCTTACAAGACGCCAGTGTCGATTTAGTGGTGACAAACTTAGCGTATCAGTGGCTGGAAGATATACAGCAAGGGTTCAACCAAGTCGCGCGGGTACTGGCCCCGCAAGGGACATTTGCCGCCACTATTTTTGGCTATCATACTTGCCAGGAGTTGTTTGAATCGTTAGATGCTTGTGGTTTCAGATCCAATGGTCAAATCCAGCGTTTAACGGGCATAGAAGATTTGACAAAAAATCTGACGGCAGCGGGTTTTAGCCACTCAAAAGTGGATTATGAACGGATTAGTATCCAATTTAAGGATTTATGGGGCCTGTTGGGCTGGCTCAAGGCCATTGGGGCCAATCATCTGCCACGGGATGGTTATATAGGCAAGAACCTGTTGGTTAAAGTGGCCGCTTATTATCAGGAGCATTTTCCCTATAATAGCGGCATTAAAGCCACTTTTGAGGTCATCTGGACAGAGGCAAAACGGTAGTTTAAAATTATGAAGAAATTTTTTATAACTGCTACAGATACTGGAGCAGGCAAAACAGTAGTTACCTTTGTGTTAGGAGTGTTACTTAAAGCCAAAGGGTATAAGGTAGGTGTTATTAAACCTGTCCAATGTGCCGGAGACGATGCCCAATGGCTGAAGCGCTGCTTAAAACTGGATGATGACATCCGTGTGATCAACCCATTTTGGGCCCCCGAACCATTGTCTCCGCATTTGGCCATGCGCCGGGCCAAGATGAAATTTGACTTTAAGCGTGTCCAAGGGGCCCTTAAAGAACTGGAGGCAAAGTACGATATTGTCGTTATTGAAGGTGCCGGAGGACTCATGGTGCCATTAAATGCAGAGGCGATTAATAATCGACCCTACTATAATGCTGATTTGGCCCGTGATTTAGGTGCCCGAGTCATCATCGTCTCCCGTTTGGGGCTGGGAACGATTAATCATACGCTTTTGACCGTCAATCAGGCCAAGGCTTATGGTTTAAAAATTCAAGGGATCATCTTTTCCGATGCTCGTGGCAGGTCAAAGAGTTTGCCTGAACGCACAAACCCGTCGGAGATAGAAAAACTATCCAAAATAAAAGTGTTAGGTGTTGTTCCCTATATTAAGACCTTTAAACTGACAGATGTCTTACGCCAATGCAAAAAAATCGATCTGGACTTCTAAAACACTACGATAAACAGTACCTCTGGCATCCTTTTACCCAGATGAAAGACTGGCTGAAGGACGAAGACCCGCCGTTGGTGATCGACAGGGCCCAAGGGGTCTATCTTATAGATACCGACGGCAAGAAATATATTGATGGGGTTTCATCACTGTGGGTGAATATCCATGGGCACAACCATCCTAAAATTAACGCTGCCATCAAAAAGCAGATTGATAAATTAAGCCATTCTACATTGTTGGGTTTGGCCAACACCCCGGCGGTGGAATTATCAAAAAAGCTCATCGATATTGCCCCTGGGGGGTTAAGCAAAGTTTTCTATTCCGATAATGGTTCAACTTCCGTCGAGATTGCTTTGAAGATGTCATACCAATATTGGCAAAACACGGGAAAGAAAAACAAGCGTACCCTGGTGCATCTTAATAATTCCTACCACGGGGACACTTTAGGGGCAGTCAGCGTGGGGGGCATTGATCTTTTCCACAAAGTTTACCGGGGATTGATTTTTAAAACAGTGGCCCTTAAACGTCCGTATTGGGATGCGGTTTGGGACTTTGAGAAATTGCTTGAAAAGGACTCATCGAACATCGCGGCCTTAGTCATTGAGCCATTGGTCCAGGGGGCAGCCGGCATGCTCGTTTGGTCAAAGGGGATTTTAAAAGAATTTAGGCGGCTATGTACAAAATATGATGTGTTTTTGATTGTCGATGAGGTGGCCACCGGTTTTGGACGCACGGGAAAGATGTTCGCCTGCCAGCATGAAGGCGTCACTCCGGATTTCTTGTGTTTGGCTAAAGGTATCACTGGGGGGTATTTGCCGCTGGCCGCTACGTTGACGACGAAAAAAGTTTATGAGGGGTTTATGTTTGACTATAAAGATCAGAAAACATTTTTCCATGGGCATACCTATACGGGGAACCCTCTGGCCTGTGCCGCGGCGCTGGCCAACTTGGAAGTTTTTAAGAAGGAACGCACTTTAGAAAAGCTGTCCCCAAAAATAAAATTTCTGGCTAGAAAATTGAAGATGTTTTATAATTTGCCCTCCGTCGCAGATCTGCGCCAGTGCGGGTTTATGGCGGGGATTGGACTTAAAGGCAGGTGGGAAGATCGATTGGGCGCGCGCGTTTGCCAGGCTGTACGTAAACACGGTGTCATCCTGAGGCCTTTGGGCAATGTTATTGTCATCATGCCGCCGTTGGTTATTTCAATAAACGAATTAGATTATTTGCTTGAGGTCACTTATAGGGCCATTGATCAGATGGTTATTAGGAAAAGGGCTTAGTTTATTTTTTGATTATTGGCAGACAAAAATAGTTATGATTTACAATGATACAAAATCCAATAAAGATAAAACAGTTTTTGTCGCCATGAGCGGAGGCGTGGACTCATCAGTGGTAGCGGGCCTGGTAAAGGAAGCTGGTTACAATACTGTGGGGGTCACGATGTGTTTTAACATCACGCGCTCCAACAGTACCAAGCCTTCTTGTTGCGGCATTGAGGGCATCGGCGATGCCAAGCGGGCCGCGGAGATATTGGAAATCCCTCACTATGTGTTCAATTTCGCCGCTGATATCAACGATTACATTATCGGGGACTTTACGCGCGAATATTTAAGCGGACGTACACCCAACCCTTGCGTGCGCTGCAACCAGCATCTGAAATTCGGCACGCTTTACGATAAAGTCAAGTCTTTGGGTGCGGACTATATTGCCACGGGCCATTACGGAAAAATCGAATTCAATAATGAAGCAGGCCGTTTTGAACTTAAGAAAGCAGTGGATTTTCGCAAAGATCAATCTTATTTTCTTTACAGCATGAAGAAAGAGACCTTGCCTTCGGTGCTCTTTCCTTTAGGAGGCTTAACTAAGGGGGAAGTCCGTGACCTGGCGCGAAAGTACGGCCTTAATACTGCCGAAAAGCCTGAAAGCCAAGACATTTGTTTTGTGCCCCAAGAAGGCTATAAAAAATTCCTTGAAGACCGTGTGGGCAAAGAATCCATGGTCCCGGGGGATTTCATTGATGAAAAAGGCAACGTTATCGGTCAACATAAAGGGGTCGCTTATTACACCATTGGTCAGCGGGATAAATTAGGGTTGGCGTTGGGGTACCCGGTTTATGTGTACCGTATAGATGCTAAAACCAACGCCGTTCATGTGGGGAATTTAGGCAAGCTTTATTCTGAAGGCCTTATAGCCAGTGGGACCAATTGGGTCAGCATGGAAATTCCCAAAGAAACCATAGAAGTTATGGCCAGAATTCGTTATAATTCCCCTGAGGTCAAGGCCCAATTGATGGCACTAGATAAAAACACAGTGCGTGTTGAATTTGTCCAACCTCAAAAGTCCGTGACACCCGGGCAGTCAGTGGTGTTTTATAAAGATGATGTGGTCTTGGGCGGCGCGATTATCGATGGCCCTATTTAGTTGCCAAACGAGGGAAAAAATTATGGTAAGAGTGTTCTTCAGTTTTCTTGTTTTTATTTTAATAACAGGTTCTGCCCATGCCCAGGCAATCAATCCTGCCCGTCAGTATGAGCAGCAAAGGGACTCTCAGCCTCCGGCTGATGGTATCTGGCATGTTTATGACCGTTACGGGAACCTTTTAAAGGAAGAACACTATAAAACATACCGTTTATACGGAGACGTGACAACATTTTTTCCTACCGGTAGTGTCAGAGCAATCACCCCTTACATAGATGGTAAACGTCAGGGGTTGGAGAAGACCTATTACCCAACAGGAGCTTTATTAGGCCAGAATATTTATGTCAATAATGATTTGAACGGTGAAAGTCGCGAATTTTATGAAACAGGTGAATTAAAGCGTATAGCATACTATAAAGATGGTCAATTGGATGGGATAACAAAAATTTATTATAAGGATGGGGCTTTGAAACAACAATGGAATTATAGCCATGGAATTATCCACGGTGCACAGTTAACTTATGGGAAGGATGGTCAAGTCAAAAGTGAGGATGATTATCAAAACGGCAGGCTCGTAGCCCATAAGGACTATACCAATGATGTATCTGTTATGAGCACTCCTCAATCTAATGTTGCCCCTGTACCGGGGACTCCCAATGCAGGTAGCGCTTCGAAATGATTACTCTCAATACAGACCATCTCAGAGGCTTCGTTAGCAGCGAAGATATCAAAAACATTTTTCCTGCCGTCAAGAGTGCGCACGAAGATTTGCATTTCCACAAAGGTAAAGGCGATGAATTTACCGGATGGCTTAATTTACCGTCCAGCATCCCTGACGACTTTTTAAATGGACTTCAATCTTTGGCCAACCAGGTGGGGAAAGATTGTGATTGTCTGGTGTCTATCGGCATTGGCGGTTCATATTTGGGCATCCGTGCCACGGTGGAGTTTTTAGGCGGGTCAACCAAAATACCCATCTATTATGCCGGTCATAATATTAGCAGCGACTATCTGTATGGGCTTTTAGAGACGATTAAAGACAAGAGAGTGGGGGTGGTTGTCATCTCTAAATCGGGGACAACGACCGAGCCGGCCATAGCCTTTCGGGCGGTAAAAAAGTTGTTGGAAAGCCGGTGGAGCCTGGAAGAATTAAAGAAACGGATCATTTGCGTGACTGATGAGAAAAAAGGGGCCCTGCGTCAGATTGCCACGAAGTACGGTTACCGCTCTTTTGTCATTCCCGATGATGTGGGCGGCCGTTTTTCCGTGCTGACCCCCGTGGGGCTTGTGCCTTTGGCCCTGGCAGGCGTTGACGTAAAATCTTTGGTTGAAGGCGCCCGGGGGGCGCAGGAAGAATACAAACAAATGGATTTGGACAAAAACAGTTGCTACCGTTACGCCGCTATTCGTAATATCCTTTACCGTAAGGGCAAGAAAATAGAAGTGGTCTCTTCCTTTTATCCCCAGGTTTATTATGTGGCGGAATGGTTCAAGCAGCTTTTTGGCGAAAGCGAAGGCAAAAGCGGCAAAGGGATATTCCCCTCGTCCATGATTTTTTCGACGGACCTTCATTCCATGGGCCAGCAAATGCAAGACGGAGAACGGAACATTTTTGAAACGTTTATTTCCGTTGATAGGCCCGAACATGATTTGACTGTCCCGCATGATACGGATGATTTAGATGGGTTTAATTATGTGGCGGGCAAAAGTTTTGATTTCGTCAATAAAAAAGCGTATGAAGCGACTTCCGCCGCCCATTTTGAAGGCGGCGTACCCAACATGACCATCAGCCTGTGCAAGGCCGATGCGTTTCATTTGGGGCATTTATTTTACTTTTTCGAAAAGGCAGTGGCCATCTCCGGTTATGTCCTCGGTGTCAACCCCTTTGACCAACCCGGGGTTGAGGCCTACAAGAAAAAGATGTTCGCCCTTTTAGGTAAAAAATAACCATCCTATGCCTTCGGTTATTCAAGTACGCTCCCTCACGAAAACTTTTCGGTCACACGCCGAAGTTGTAAAAGCCTTGAATGGCATTTGTTTAGATGTCGAACAAGGCGAGATTTTAGGGATTTTAGGCCCCAATGGGGCGGGGAAGACGACTTTCTTAAATACTCTTTCGACTTTGTTGTTGCCGGACAGCGGCCGGATGGAAATCTTAGGGATTGAATCCAAGCCGCAGAATTTTTCTGCGATCCGCCGCCTGATCAATATGTCCTCCGGATATCCCAATTATGCGTTTAGTCTAAGCGTTAAGGAAAACCTGGAATTTTACGGACGGCTTTATGGCCTGTCGGGCATGGCCTTAGAAAAGAAAACCACAGAAGTCATAGAACTTTTTTATTTGAAAGATTTTGCTGACCGCCGTTTCGATGAATTGTCCTCGGGAACAAAACAGAGGTTGTCATTGGCCAAATCTTTGCTCAATGGCCCTAAAATCCTTTTTTTGGATGAGCCGACCCACCGACTCG
>JAJXTI010000134.1 GCA_021783915.1 bacterium | reverse complement strand
TCAGGTGGGGTTAAGGGTTGAGTCGTCGGTAGGTAATTTTTGTAAGACTATTGCCCCTTTGATAAAAAAGCGTTCTTCAACGGCTGATTTAAAACGGTTATCTAAAATGAATACGCATATTGACCTAGCTATAGAGAAGTTTCTCAAAGAGGACGGCCATCTTAGTGAGATAGCAGCGGCTCGTTTGGTTTCCCAATTAATTCCTGAAGGTTCAGGGTTGTTTGTGGCTAACAGCATGCCTATACGCGATATGGATTTTTATGGAGACTTTAAAGGCCATGCAGTCATTATTGGTGCCAATAGGGGGGCCAGTGGAATCGACGGAACCATTGCCTCAGCCGCAGGATTTGCCCAGGCCTTAGGCAGGCCGGTGACGGTCATGGTTGGTGATTTGGCGGCATTGCATGATGTAAACTCCTTAGCCATGTTACGGGATTTACCTGTGCCTTTGGTGATTGTGGTGCTTAATAACGGCGGGGGGGGGATTTTTTCCTTTTTGCCCATCGTTGAACAAAGGGACGTATTCGAGAAATATTTTGGCACACCGCACAGTTACACCCTGTCTAATGCCGCAGCCATGTTCGAATTAAACTACACCCTGCCAATGGATGTCAAACATTTTACCAGGGACTATACTCATGCTTTGGAATCTCAAACGTCAACAATTATTGAAGTAGTGACCAGTCGGGAAGAGAACTCGAAAGTTCATAAAGCTTTACAAGCGCGAATAATTTCATGAACACGAATCAAACTATCAATTTTTCCGAACTTGATTTTAACGCTGAATTTATTAAGGCCTTTGATGCTTTGGAAAATACCAGGCAGAATTTGTTTGTCACAGGTAAAGCAGGGACAGGGAAATCGACCCTTTTGCAATATTTTCGTCATAAGACCACAAAAAATATCGCTGTGTTGGCCCCTACGGGGGTTGCTGCCATTAATATCAAAGGCCAAACGATTCATTCCTTTTTTCAATTTAAGCCCGATATCACTTCCGAAACGGTCAATGACATTATCGTACGCAAGCGTAAACGCAAAATGTATGAGGGCTTGGAGGCCATAGTGATTGATGAGATTTCCATGGTCCGGGCGGATTTGTTTGACTGCATTGATACCTTCCTGCGTCTGTTTGGTCCCGACTACTCCAAGGCCTTTGGCGGAGTACAGATGATTTTTTTTGGTGATTTGTTTCAATTACCGCCGGTAGTATCCAGGGGGGAGGAAGAGATATTTAGAACACACTATACGAGCCCGTATTTTTTTTCTTCCAGGGTTTTTCAACAGATTGACCTAAAGATCCTGGAGTTAAATAAAATTTATCGCCAAAAGGATGAAAATTTTATCCATTTGCTTAATGCCTTAAGACACAATCAACTGCAAGCCCATCATCTGCATGCATTCAATAGCCGTCATCAAAGCAAGGTCACTTTTGACAGTCGTGATTTTTACATCACTTTAACAACCACCAATGCCCTTGCCCAGACGGTCAATACAACCCAGCTTAAAAGTTTACCCGGTCAGGAATATATGTATCAGGGGCTTATTTCCGGAGAATTTGACCGCAAGAGCCTTCCCACACAGGAAACCCTTTGTTTTAAAAAAGGGGCCCAGGTGATGATGCTCAATAATGATACGGATAAACGCTGGGTCAACGGCTCATTAGGTATAGTGGAAGACGTACACAATGCAGGTGGGGATGACATTATTTTAGTGAAGTTGGAAAATGGGCAGACAGTGGATGTGAAAAAATACACATGGGAGATTTACCAGTATTACTTTGATACGGTCTCTCAAAATCTGGCATCCAAAATGATTGGTTATTTTATCCAATACCCTTTTAAATTGGCATGGGCTGTGACCATCCATAAATCGCAAGGACAGACTTTTGAACGCGTGATGATTGATGTGGGCTTCGGGACTTTTGCACATGGACAAATGTATGTGGCATTAAGCCGATGCACATCACTTGAGGGTATTATTCTGAAAAAACCTATCGCCAAAAACCATGTTCTTATGGATAATCGTATCCAAGAATTTATGAGCAAGATGAAGGGTTGCAACGGAAAAAATGAGGATTAGTATGAAAAAAGTTTATTTATTCCTTTCGATTTTTTTATTATGCATTCCTGCTTCAGCACAAGATTCACAGACCAACGCGACAATCAATAGTGTCCAGGTCAATAGTATTCAACAGACGACCTTGCAACCGCCTTCGACTGAGAACACACAGTCACCGGTTAAACCTCAGGTTCCACAAAACACCTCTACATGGTTGGAAAGAAATATTGATCAGCCTTATGTTGCGTTGGTTAATGAATATAAAACGATACTTAAACCTGATTGGTCTTATGATGAAACTTATCATGCCCGTGTCAAAATCCAAAAAGAAGCAGGCAAAGATTTAGGGCAATGGCCTATTTATTATAATAAATCCAGGGACACTATCACCGATATTTCGGCTCATGTGGAAACACCCGATGGTCATCAATACCCTGCCACTAATATCCAAGACATGCAGGTTTATAGCGATTTGCCGATGTATTCGGATATGAGAATGAAGGTGGTCACATTACCTCAGGTCAATGTAGGCTCTATCATTGATGTGACGGTCAAAAGTACGACGACCCGAAAGGAAATCCCAAATCAGTTTTGGGCAGAGATTTTATATCCGGCCATTCCGACACAGCATGCCAGCCATGTGTTTATTTTTCCTGAAGACAAACCAATACAATTTAAGCCCTATAAGAATGAAAATAGACCAATCATAGAGAAAACCCAAGGCCAGATTAAATATACTTTTTCTTTCGATGAAACCGATCCCATACCTGATGATGAGGAACTGATGCCGCCATTGCAGGAAGTTTTAGGTGGCCTTTACCTGTCTTCCATATCTGATTGGAAGATTGTGGCGGATTGGTACCGCGATTTAATTCACAAAAATACAATTGGTGATCCGGACATTGCCCTTAAGGCATTGGAGTTGACCAAAGATGAAACGACCCAGAAAGATAAGGCTCGTGCTATTTTGGAGTTTTTGCAGGATAACTTCCGTTACGTGGCCTTAAATTTTGGTGATAATAGTGTAGAACCTCATCCGAGTAACGAAGTTTTCAAAAACCGTTACGGTGATTGCAAAGACCTTGCTTTATTGGCCAAACAAATGCTCAAACTGGCAGG
>JAJXTI010000044.1 GCA_021783915.1 bacterium | reverse complement strand
AAATGACACCATGGAGGCCGCTACGGCAACCAAGCCGCTGGCCTTTTTCAACTTGCGGCCTAAAAAGATGTTGATGAGAAAGGCCAAAAACGGAAACAAAGGAATGTAATGGGCGATATGCATTGTTTATTCTTTCATCAAGGTAAAGCCGTCTGTGAACAAAGACTTGGTATTGCGATAAATGGCAATGATTAAAATCAACCCCACGACGCTGGCCGCTGCGGCTATGGCAATCACAAACAAACCGAAAACCTGCCCCATCCCGTCGGAGGTCCCCAAATATTTATTGAAAGCCACCAGATTAATATTGGCAGCATTTAAAATCAGTTCGATGGATATCAAAATACCAATGACATTGCGGCGTGTCAGCACGCCAAAAATCCCCACGCAAAAAAGGAACGCGCTTAAAAAAGTAAAATATCCCAACGGTATCATTTTTTCACCTTCCCTATAACAATGGCCCCCACCATGGCCGCCAATAATATGACCGACATAAACTCAAACGGCAACGCATAACCGGTCATCAAAGATTTGCCGATTTGAGCAACGCTGGTGGAAGAATGTTCCAACGCGATACTGGCCCACGGGTTCTGGGCAAAAACACGAAAAAGGATTGATAAAAGAAGCATGGTAATAAAAAGAGAAATGGCCCACTGTTTGCTTGTCTGCCGGATGGATTTATAGCCGATATGGGCGGTCAATTTAATGGCGAAAACAAACAACGTAATGACGCCTCCGACATAGACCAAAATTTGGACAACCCCCAAGAATGCTGCGTCTAAGTAGAAATAAATTCCCGCCACGCTCAAAAGCGTCATGGCCAGCCACAGGGCGCAATGAAAAATGTCCCGCTGGGTCACGGCCAACACCGCAAAAATACACGCGCACAAGGATATAAAATAAAAAACCCATTCACTCATTAACTGACTCCCCCATCAACATGTTTATATTTCTGATTGCTCATAAGATCAATGCTAAGTAGATCTTTATGATCAAAATAAGAGACCTCGTACATCTTATTAAGGAAGATGGCATCAGTCGGGCAAATCTCTTCGCACAGGCCGCAAAAACAACACAGTTCCGCGTTAAACGTAAATTTGGTTATATTTTTGGTTTTATTGTCCTCAAGGACCTTGTGACCCAAATCCAAAGCCGCTGTGGGACAAATCCTGATACATTGATAACAAATGACGCACTTCTCGGGATAGAGATCGACCATGCCGCGGAAACGTTCTTTCATCGGCTGTTTAACAACCGGATAATGCAGGGTCACGGGCTTTTTAAAAATATTCTTAAAAGTGACCTTCAATCCTTTAAGGATGCTGTAGAAACCGACAAAAATTCTTTTGATATAAATGAATAACATAGTTATTTAAGCATAAACCAGCCACCGACCAACAAATTCAGCAGCGCGATAGGTGTTAAAACTTTCCACGCGAAAGACATCATCTGATCCATCCTGACCCGGGGCAATGTCCAGCGCATCCACATCAAAACAAAAATAAGCCCGTAGGCCTTTATTAAAAACCAAACCACCCCGGGAAGCCATGGCCCCTGCCATCCTCCTAAAAAAAGCGTGGCGGCAATGGCGGAAATGATAAACATATTGGTATACTCAGCGACGAAGAACATGGCGAACTTCATGCCGGAGTATTCCGTATGGTACCCGGCCACCAGTTCGGATTCCGCTTCAGGGATATCAAAAGGAACACGGTTGACCTCTGCCGTGGCTGAAATAAAGTAAATCAAGAACGCCAAAGCCAGTTGCGGCTTTAAGATAAACCACCCGTGGGCCTGGGCATGAATGATTCCTTGCATGGACAAAGTGCCGGCTTGCATGACAACAAGAAGGACGGACAACAACAGAGGGACTTCATAGCTGATAATCTGTGCGGCAGAACGCATACCCCCCAACAGGGAATATTTATTATTGGAACCCCACCCTGCCATAAAAATCCCCAAGACACACAAAGATGTTACCGAACAAATATAAAGGACCCCTACGTTTAAATCTAAAACGATCCACTTGGAACTAAACGGAATGACTAAAAACGCCATTACAACGGGAACAGTGACAAAGAACGGCGCCAGCCACCAGGAAAGAAAATCGACTCCCTTAGGGACAATGTCCTCTTTCAACAAAAGTTTTATGGTGTCCGCAATGGGTTGAAGGGTCCCTTGAAAACCTGTCATCATAGGCCCTAAACGGTTTTGAATCCAAGCGGACACTTTTCTCTCCAGCCAAATCAAAAACATGGCTGAAACCGCAATAAATCCCAATGCCGACAGTCCTTTTAAAACCATGGTCATCATCGATCAATTTCTCCCATGACTATGTCCAAACTTCCCAAAACACATACCGCATCGGAAATATTAAGCCCTTTGACCAATTCAGGCAAAGCCCCGAGATTGGAAAATGACGGAGAGCGGATCTTGCAACGGTAAGGCATAAGACCTCCATCGGCCACCAGATAAAATCCCAATTCTCCCTTGGGATTTTCCGTACGCATATATGTTTCCCCGCTTCCACGGAAAACCCTGTTGACCTTGGAAACCGGATTACCTTCAGGAATGGCACCAATGGCCTGCTCAATAATACGCAGGCTCTGTTCTATTTCATCGAGTTTGAGTTTAAAACGGTCCCAAGCATCACCAGCGGTTCCTGTAGGAATGTCAAAATCGAATTTGTCATAAACCAAATAAGGTTCCTCTTTGCGTATGTCCCATTTCACTCCTGAAGCGCGTAACATGGGCCCCGTAACGCTGTAATTAATGGCTGTTTCTTGGGTGAGAATGCCGATTTTCTTCGAACGGGCCAAGAAAATGACGTTATAAGTTAAAAGCTCATTGTATTCAACCAATTGTTTGCGTTCGTATTTAATAAAATCCTTAATAACCTGCTCTGTTCCTGCGGGGACATCACCGCTCAGACCCCCTATACGAATATAATTATAGGTCAACCTGCCACCACAAATCTCATCAAACAATTCGACGATCTTCTCCCTGTCCCTAAAAGCATAGAAAAGCGGAGTGGCGTAAGCGCCCAAGTCCTGGGCAAAAGTCCCAATGGCAACCAGGTGGCTGATGACGCGGTTAAGTTCCGCCATGATGACCCTCAAATATTGCGCCCTGGGAGGCACGGCGATATTTAACAATTTCTCGACGGCAAGGCAATACCCGAGATTATTATTCATGGAAGCCAGATAATCCAGACGGTCTGTGAAAGGAATGAACTGAGTATAGGTGCGGTTCTCGGCGATTTTCTCAATGCTGCGATGCAGATATCCTAAATGGGGTTTACAGCTGAGGACAATTTCCCCATCCATCACAAGTTCCAAATACAATACCCCGTGGGTGGATGGATGCTGAGGCCCCATATTAACTGTAAACAATTCACCCATATTATTTATCCTTTAAGCCCTTGCGTCTGCGGTCTTGGAACAAAATCCGCCCTTTAAAATCCTTACGTAAAGGGTAATCCGTCCACTCATCCGGGTTCATGATCCGCCGCAAATCCGGATGGTTCAAGAATTTAATCCCGAAAAGATCGAACACTTCCCTCTCTAACCAATCAGCGGAACGCCAAAGCGGCGTCACGGATTCCAGCGCCAAATCATCCAAAGTCACCATGACTTTTAGGGTCAACATAAAGTGGTTAGAGAATGAATATAAATGGTAAACGACTTCCATTTTATCTTTGCGGTCAACGGCCGTCACACAATGGCAGTTGGTGAAACCCATTTCATTTTTAAGAAAATAAACGATGCCCAAAAGCGCTGTTTTGGGAATTACGACGGCATTGGATTGTTCTTCCACAAAAAGATCTGGAAATTTATTTTTTATCTGCGTCAGGATTTCGCTGTTTTGCATTCTTGATTTTCTCTTGTAATTTCATAATACCGTGCAATAAATTCTCAGGCCGTGGAGGACAGCCCGCGACATAAACGTCCACAGGAACACCTAATTGTTCCGTCCCCTTGACTACAGAATAGGTATCGTGATAAAAAATCCCTCCACCTATGGCGCAATTGCCCATGGCAATGACATATTTAGGTTCAGGCATCTGAGCGTAAAGTTTTTTGAGGCAATCCCCCATTTTTACGCAAATGGTGCCTGCCACAATCATCACATCACATTGACGGGGACTACCCCGAAAGACCCCTGAACCAATGCGGTCGATATCAAAACGGGAAGCCCCGGTTGCCATCATCTCAATGGCACAGCAGGACAATCCAAAAGTCAAAGGCCACAAAGAAGACCCCTTGGCCCATTTAAGCAAATCTTCACTTTTAGTCAAAACGATCTCACCCCCAGGAAACTTCTCTATAAAACGGTCTCCGGGAATTTGCTCGTTTATTGCCATTGCAAAGCCCCCTTCTTCCAGGCATAAAAAAGCCCCGCTGCCAGGACGAGAATGAAAGCCGCCATTTCCAAATAAGCGACCATGCCTAATTGGCGAAACACAATCGCCCAAGGCATAGTAAAAAGAATTTCAACGTCAAAAATTACAAAGATTAAAGCAAAAAGGTAATAACGGACATTAAACTGGATCCTTGAGTCACCTTTAATGATTTCCCCGCATTCATAGGGAGAATTTTTGGCCGGATTGGGAGCCTTGGGGCGCAGGGCCCAGGAAACTACAAAAGCGGAAGCCACAAAAGCGATACCTAATAAAAAGAAAAAAATTATATATAAATAGTCTGGTAACATACACTGACGCAAGAGTAACATTAGATTATGCTGGAGTCCATACGCATTACTACTGAATAATTTACTATATAGTGCTGAAATTTAAACAATTATTAAGGAAATTAGAAAACTTAAAATATTGATTCAATAGGTTAACGTTTAAATTCGGTGGCAAGGATTAAATGTTTGATCCCCTCTTTGGAGGCCACATCAACGACTTGTACAACGTAGTCATATTTAGCACTGCGGTCTCCATTAATGATAATGGCCGGGTCTTTATATTTCTTAGCCAAGGAAGCGAGTTTAAACTTAAAAAGGCCAAGGTCAAAACGTAAATTATAACGCTGGTTCTCCAAATAAATGTCTCCGCTGGAAGTAATGGTAATATTGATGTCCTTGCTTTCCATTGGGCCTTCATGATGAGAAACCTGAGGAAGGGCTATTTTAATGCTGGATCTGTAAATAAACGGCGTTGTGACCATAAAAATAATCAAAAGCACTAAAATGACATCCGTAAAAGGGGCAATATTGATGTCAGCCATAAGGCGGGAATTTCTTTCGCGTCTTTTCATTTCAATTTCTCTTTACTTACGCCCAAATCCAAAAGTTCGGACGCTGTCAATTCCATATTTAAAACGAAATTATCAATTTTACGGACAAAATAATTGTAACTAATAACTGCGGGAATGGCTACTACAAGTCCCGCCGCTGTACAGACCAACGCTTCAGAAATACCTGCTGTGACGACATCCATACCTCCTGACGCCGTACGAGATACATCGTGAAATGCACGAACAATCCCAAGGACTGTACCGAACAGGCCAATATAGACCGCTGTCCCGCCAATAGTACCAACAATACTGGTGAAGCGTTCTAATTGAACGGTTTGAATCGTAATTTCACGTTCCATGGCATTAGAAATCATTTTTTCATCATGTCCTTTGAGATTTAACCCCGCCAAGGCCACCTTCGCACAAGGGGTATCGGTATTACGGCAAAAATCAACGCTGGTCGCTATTGAATTCGATTTAAAATTCTTACGGATTTGTTCCATTAACGGCAAACGGCCCACTGAAGACCGGCGTTTAAAATACCATAAACGCTCGATAATGACGGCAATGGATAATATCGAACAAAATATTAATATGTACATGGTAAAACCACCCGCATGGATAATTTCGAAAATGCTTTTGTCTTGAAACATCATATCCTCCCAAATTATTACCCCTACCGCGTCACTTCGCGAAGCTAAGCGGTAGGGGTCATTAAATTTTTGGCTTTGATTGTAATGTATTTTCATTTGCACGTCAAAATCTTTATGCTATTATATTGACTCTTTTGTTCTGGCCGATAGGCTTGTTGGGGCCGAAAGGCTTCTGTAAGAAGGAAATTCTCTATGACAAAAAAACTATCCAAAACAACATCCATACTTTCAATAAACGGCGCTCAAGCGCTTATTAAATGCTTGGAGAGTTTTGGTGTTGAATATATTTGGGGGCTGTCCGGCGGGGCAGCGATACCTATTTTTGATGCCTTAGTGGGATCCAAAATTAAACTCATTTTGGTGCGCCATGAGCAAGGAGCCACCCACATGGCTGACGGTTACGCCCGGGCTACAGGAAAACCGGGTGTGGTGCTTGTGACCTCTGGCCCAGGGGCGACCAACACCGTCACTGGTATTCTCACGGCTTTAATGGATTCCGTGCCTATCATCGTTCTTTGCGGACAAACCATATCTCCTATGCTGGGCAAAGACGCTTTTCAAGAAGCAGACATCTCGGGCATTACTATGCCTATTGTCAAACACAGTTATTTAATCAAAGAAACCAATGCTATTCCCCGTATTATTAAAGAAGCTTGGCATATTTGTCAGACTGGACGTCCTGGCCCTGTGCTTTTGGACCTACCCAAAGACATTACTTCCGCCCCATTCACAGGAATAACTTTAGACCCGGAAATGGACATCCCTGGATATAAAGTGCCTCCCCAACCACACAAGGCGGATGTGATAAAAATGGCCAAAATGTTTAAAGGCTCTAAGAAACCTTTGCTACTTGTCGGCCACGGTGCGGTGATCGCGCGCGCATCAGAGGCCATCAAAAAACTGGCAGAAAAATTAAATGCACCTGTGACCAATACCCTTTTAGGCAAAGGCGCTTTCCCTGAAACCCATCCCCTGTCTTTGGGAATGTTAGGTATGCATGGAACAGCTTACTCTAATAAAGCCCTTATTAATTGTGATTTGATTTTATCCATCGGTTCACGCTGGGATGACCGAATCAACGGCAACAATAATGAATTCTGCGTGAACGCCAAAAAACTCCATATCGACATCGATTCTGCTGAAATCAATAAAATCGTCAAACCTGACGCCTGGATTGTGGGTAATGCCAAAGACGTGGTCGAAAAACTGGTCAAATATACCCAACCCTTGGATACGAAAGAATGGCTGACGGAGTTGGCCTACTATCGCAAAGAATTTCCTTTAAAATACTCCAACGACAAAGGCTTGACCGCCCAATATGTTATCGACTGTTGCTATAAAGTCACCGGCGGCAAGGCCGTTGTGGCAACAGACGTGGGCCAGCATCAAATGTGGGCCGCTCAATTCTTTTTAACCGACCATGGCAATGATTGGCTTTCCTCCGGCGGCGCTGGTACCATGGGTTTCGGTTTTCCCGCTGCTATCGGCGCCCAATTCGGACGGCCCAAAGAATTGGTTATCGCCATCGTCGGAGATGGCGGTTTTCAAATGACCCTTTCAGAGTTGGCCACAGTTTTTGTGAATAAACTACCGGTAAAAGTGCTGATTATTGATAATAAATATCTGGGAATGGTCCGGCAATGGCAAGAACTGTTTTTCGAAAACCGCCTTTCGGGGGTGGATTTGGAAGGTAACCCGAATTTTACAAAATTGGCAGAAAGCTATGGGATAAAATCATTCCATATCCATCAAGTGGGCCATTGCCATGATATTATGCAAGAAGCTATGACTTATCATGGCCCTTGTGTGATTCATGCGGAGGTCATTAAAGAAGGTAACGTGTTTCCCATGGTACCTGCCGGTAAAAGTGCTTTCCATATGATTATTGAAGCCCCTACCGAAAAACTTGAAAAACCTTCAGGTTCAACCTAAAACAAAGTGTGCTCTATGAACAAACCTAATATCCATACAATCAGCGTACTCGTGGCCAATAAACCCGGTGTCTTGGTGCGCATTGCTTTGGTCTTTGCCCGACGTGGTTACAACATTGACTCTCTGGTGGTGTCACCTACGGTCAATCCCAGATTTTCACGTATGACCATCACCGCCAAGGGTGATCCTGAGACCTTGGAACAAATTATTAAAAACGCAGCAAAATTGATTGATGTCATTCATTGCGGAGAACATGATTTGACCCATTCTATTGAAAAAGAATTGGCGTTATTTAAAATCAAGGCCTCCTACGCAGCTAAGGCTTTCATCAATAAACATAGCCGTAAGTTTCATGTCAAAATTAATGATGCTTCCCAAAGCTATTTAATCATCGAGCAGACAGGCACAACTGCCGAACTTGACGAGTTTGAAGGTCTAATTAAAAAATACGATCTGGTTGAAATGGTGCGTACCGGCAAAGTGTTGATGGCTAAAGGGAAGGAGTCGACTTAGAACAAGAAATTATTTTGGGGAGCTCTTTGGGCGGCAGAATGACCAAAGCGATTTCAATATAATCGCCAGCATGTTCAATGGTTGTAATGCAACAACGTTCTGCGTCAAAAGCAGGATGGTCAATAGCTAAATATTGCGCGATGCCGGCTTTAAGGGCCTCTAATTCCAAATATAAAATAAATTGCCTTTCCTGATCTTCATTCAAATTAAGAGCTGAGACCAACATATGAAAATCCAACTCCAGGATTTCAAGCAGGCTTTTAAAATGGCAAAAGCTGGATAGACCTGTCTGGGCACTAATTTCACTGGAACAGGTAATTTTAGCAAATTCAAAATTTAAAAGACGCTCTTGGGTATCAAGGCGTATATTAAGACCTGAAGAACTGTCGGAACAAGGCATTTTATAAACTCCTTTAAAGTAGCATAAAGTAACACGAATCCCTTTTAAGGGCAAGTTTTGAATAAAAGAGAAAATTCTTAACAATATCCTGGTTTTATCTTAATATAACAATAATATGCCTGTACGATTCGCTATTCACATAAAGCCTTCTTCACAGCTTCCTGAGGCCCCAGACAACGGTTTCCATTTCTTAGAGGGCATAAATGGGGCCACCATTATCCTTATCCATGGGCTTACTGGTTCCCCCCGTGAAATGGGTTTTTTGGCAAGATCTTTAAATAAGACCGGATTTTCAGTTCTGTCTCCCCGATTAGCCAACCATGGCAGACCCCTTCAAGAATTGCGCGACACTACCTGGCAGGAATTCTACCAATCGGTCAAAAACAGCCTCAGCACTCCTGAAATGATCTCTCGCACAGGTCCTGTATTTGTCTCCGGCCTTTCCGTAGGGGCTTTATTCGGACTGTTGCTGGCCCTTGATTACCCTGACCGTATCGCAGGGGTCAGCTGTCTTTCCCCTATTTTATTTTACGACGGATGGAACGCCCCTTCCTGGCGGCATTGGCTCCCTTTAGTGTATTTGACCCCTTTAAAAAATTATTTTTATTTTAAAGAAGAGCCGCCTTATGGCATCAAGAATGAAGGTATCCGTCGGCTTGTTCACCAGCACTATATGCAAAAAGAGTTGGAAGATGAGATCAATGCCTATGAACAGGGCTATCCTTTTTATCCTGTGGCTTTATTATACCAACATCATTTGTTAGTTAAATACCTCAAAAAAAAGCTGCACCAAGTTAAAACGCCTGTACAGATGGTTCAGGCCCATGAGGATGACATGAGTTCTCCGCGTAATTCCCAATATATTTATGACCATGTCTCTTCCTCTAAAAAAGAAGTCTTTATGCTCTATAATTCCTACCATGTTGTCAGCGCTGACCAGGAACGGATGACGGTCGTCACCCAGATGCAACGCTTCTTCAATGACATTCTAAAGGATTCCTGCCGTGCTTAGGATTCAAAACCTGTCTAACTGCGCGGTTTTCCTCGATTTCGACAACACCATCACCACAGTCGATGTGTTAGATGAAATCATCCAGAAATTTTCTGTTGATGGGAAATGGATCCGTTATGAAAACCTTTGGAGAGACGGTAAAATAGGTTCCAAAGAATGTATTGAAGAGCAGCTCAAAGGTATACGGGTGGAAAAAGAAACGCTGAATAAATACCTGAGCACCGTCAAACTCGATCCTTCTTTTGACAATTTATTGACTCTTTTAAGAAGATATAACGTTCATCCCGTTATATTAAGCGACAGCTTTACATATTTCATACAGACCATACTCAAAAATCATAATATAAGAAACGTGCCCGTTTATGCCAACACCGTCCGTTTTGAAGGCCAACGTTTAATACCTTCATTCCCGTATCGTAATTCCGAATGTAAACGTTGCGCCCACTGCAAGCGCGTCCATCTTTTAAAACCCAGCATGGCGGACAAAACAACCATTTATATAGGAGACGGTCTCTCTGACATCTGCCCTGCCCTTGAGGCCGATTTTGCATTTGCCAAAGATAAACTGATAGATTATCTTAAGAAAGAAAAGAAAACCTGTCTTGAATTTAAATATTTAAAAGACGTCTATGACCTCTTAAAGAAAGCGCAAACATGAATATCAAAACTAATTCCATCGATGAAGAATTGCTCAAAGTTGAATCTCAATACTGCTCGTGGGGAGATACTGTCCATTATGCCAAGCAGTTAAACATTTTTACCAATGCCGATGGCGTCTATCTCTATGACCGCCAGGGTACGCCCTATTTGGACTTGCAAATGTGGTATTCAGCCGCTAATTTTGGTTATAAAAACAAACGGCTTAACGAAGCTTTGAAAAAACAGATCGATACCCTGCCGCAGTTGGCTTGCCAATACCTGCATGAAGAAAAAATACGCCTGGCTGAGAAAATTGCGGTAGATATCGAGAAAAAATTCGGCGTCAAAGGCCGTGTACATTTTAATGTGGGTGGAGCCCAAGCTGTGGAAGATGCCATTAAGGTTGTCCGTAATCATACAGGTAAAAACCATATGTTTGCTTTTATGGGAGGCTACCATGGACGGACCCTGGCGGCCACCTCTATTACTTCCAGCTACCGCTACAGAGAACATTTCGGGCATTTCTCCGACAGGGCCCATTTTATTCAATATCCTTACCAGTTCCGCTGCCCCGCGGACCGTAAAGGAGAATGCTGCGACCTCGCCTGTCTTAAGCCGTTCCAGAAATTGTTTGAATCAGAATACTACTCGGTGGTCAATACCAAAAATAATAATTGTGAATATGGGGCCTTTTTTGTCGAAGCAGTCCAGGCGACCGGCGGTTACATCATTCCACCAAAGAATTATTTTAAAGAATTAAAAAAGACACTGGATAAATACCATATCCTTTTCGTCGATGATGAAATCCAAATGGGGTTCTTTAGGACTGGAAAACTCTGGGCCATCGAACACTTTGATGTCATCCCTGACATTATAGTTTTCGGCAAGGCTCTCACCAACGGTCTCAATCCTATCTCAGGCATTTGGGCCAAGGAAGAACTGGTCGGTCCAAAAGTCTGGGGCCCCGGAATGACACATTCGACATTTTCTTCCAATCCTTTAGGAACAGCCGCAGGGCTTGCCGTCATGAACCTGATGGAAGATGAAAATTTTCAAACTTCCGTGCCTCAAAAAGGTGCCTATTTCCTCAAGAAACTCAACGCACTAAAGAATAAATACCCTTATATCGGCGAAGTGGCCGGCTTAGGGTTGGCCCTCCGTATTGAAATGTGCCAGAAAGACGGCTTTACCCCCAACCGCACATTGACCGATGATATTATGAACATTGGTTTAAAAGGTCAATTAAAACATCAAGGGAAAAATTACGGTCTGGTGCTGGATATCGGCGGCTATTATAAAAACGTCTTTACCCTGGCCCCTTCTTTGTATATTACTGAAGAAGAAATCGATTTGAGCATTGAACTCTTTGAACAGGCGTTAAAAGAGGCCTTGTCTCAAAAAGTTTAAAAAGAAGCAATTGCATGACTAAAAAAGGGTTAACGTTTAGTGTTTTTATTTTTTTACTCCTCAACAATCTTCTAGAAACAGCCGCTCAAATGTTCTTTAAAAAAGCGGCTATTTCTCAAGAACATTTTAATATTAGCCAAGGGGCAGATATTTTGGTCTTTGTCGGCCACATGATTACCTGCCCTTTTTTGTGGTTTGCCTTCCTGGCCGTTTTTTTCATCTTCACCAATTGGTCAGCCATCCTTTCAAAAATCGATTTAAGCATCGCTGTCCCCATAGCCAGTCTTTCCTATGTCTTGGTCACTCTGGCTGCACTCGTTTTCTTCCATGAGCAAATTAGTACGCTGCGTTGGATAGGAATTCTTGTCATATTGGCCGGAGTCAGTCTTGTATCAACAAGTTCCTCTAAAAGGGAAGCCTAAAAAATGCATGAAAACTATCTTTTGATTATTTCTCTCATCATTTCAGCCAGTGTCTGCGACACGGTTAACCAACTTTGCCTGAAGACCTCGATCAACACCATCAATATGGATGTTTCCAACTTCAAAAAAGCCCTTATTTTGATCTGGAAGATTGCCCGGATGCCCTTGGCTTGGGTAGCCCTTATTTTTAGCAGCCTGTCTTTATTTTTATGGTTGTATGTCCTAACCAAATCCCAGTTGAGCTTTGCCTATGCCCTGGACAGCATCCACTTTGTCTTTATTGCTTTTGCCAGCAGTCTGATTCTTAAAGAAAAAGTAGGCCTCAAACGCTGGGTGGGCACCCTTCTTATAATACTTGGGATTGTACTAGTAAGCCTGACAGGTTAATCTTTCCTGTTCATCTGTTTAAAAACCGGGTCGAAATTCTCCGGTTTCATCAAATGACTGATGGGAATGAGCAAGAAATTTAATAACGGGTTGCGGTGTTTGATGTACAGGTAGTATCTAATAAAATTAAACCTTAACCTTCTTTTTGGTTCATAGGATGTTTGGCCCATCTCATATCTTTTAATTCCGTGGTCTATGCACCATTTAAGAAGATCCCGGAACCGGATAAAATACAGGTAATACTGATTGGACACCGTATAATCAAAACCTAAATAATAATCAATAAAATAATCACCCGAAACAAGACATAAGGCAAATGTCACTAGTTTACCCTCCACCCTCCAAAGAAAATATTTAATTTCTTTAGGCATATTCTTGGAAAGATTTTTAAAAAACTCTAATGGCAGTTTTTCAAACCCGAGTTCATGATTATTGTATGTCTGAAGGTAAAGCTCATAAGCTTGCGATAAAACCTCCCCTTCTAATTTATCAACAATCTCTAAATCAAATTTGATCTTACTATCTACTTTCTTAAAATTCCTTTTAAGACCCTCCCTGGAAGATGAACTTAATGTCTTTAAATACCCGTCGAAATCCTTAAAATTGATTTCCATTTCCGTATTGGGGAGACTTTCTAACCTGGTAAAACCGTCTCTCAAAAGGGCTTTTAACGTGTCATCATACTCTGCAGCAAAGTCTTTAAAGAAAATCAATGGGGCCTTAATTTCTCCAGCTATTTCTTCCAAACCACTGTTGACGGCCTCCATCACTTCTGTAGGGGCCTTGGTCATACCAATTCTGCCGGGCCCCATAGGTAAACCACAGACAACGACCTTAGGGTTAATCAGCCCAGGGAATATTTTCTTAACAACATTAATAAATGATTTTAGTGGCCCCGTAACAGAAATATCCAAAGGGAAATCCATAATAAAGCATGTTGCAGCCCCTATAGGGGTATCGTTATCGTAGACAAAAATATAACGAAAAGAAAACTGTTCAAACGAAGATTCATCGAGGGTCCTAAAAAAATGATAGTTTTCGAGCGCCTTTGGAAAGACACTGTCCCACTGGTCCTGCGGGATTTCTTCTATTTTATTTACAATCTTGATTTTTAAATTTAACTTGGCATCCATATAACTTCAAGCACCCTCAGAATCGTTTCATTTTACCTTATATAAGAACCATAAACTATACTTATTCTCCCATATTTAACCAAAACCATATCGACTAATTGTCCGAGAGTTCCATTTTTGTGATTTCTGATTTATAATAATCATATGCAGCTTTATATTCTAAGACATGGGATTGCCGTTGACCGCACTACAACCGCTAATGATAGCGCCCGTCCCCTGACTGTCGAAGGCCGCCGAGAAATGCGTGAAAACGCTAAAGGCATGTTAGCTTTAAGGCTGACCTTTGATACGATTCTTTCAAGCCCTTACAAACGAGCACGAGAGACTGCGGCAGTGGTCGCTGATATTCTCAAAATAAAGACCCGCAACATACTGTTAACGGAAAATTTGGTCCCTGAAGCTTCGTTTGAATCACTACTTAAAGAAATCAAAACAAATTTACCTAAATCCGACAGCATTTTGCTTGTCGGACATGAACTCCATTTAAGTGGACGGAT
>JAJXTI010000133.1 GCA_021783915.1 bacterium | reverse complement strand
GATATCCTGGCACATTAATTGTGAGAAAATTTTTTTTAATTTTATTATTCTGTTTTGCTGTTAGAGAGAATGTGTGTGCTTTTACTCTCAATTTGAAAGGGTGGGATCAAATCAGTGGCAAGCATTTCAAGGTGATTTTTAAGCGTGAAGTAGGGGAAGACTTCCCGAGGGAAATTTTAGATAAAGCTGAAGAGTATTATTCGGACATAGCAGATCGTATTGGCTATGAACGGTACCGGAATTTCTGGACTTGGGATAACAGGGTGCCTATCGTTTACTTTGCTTCTCAAGAAGAGTTTACGAAACAAACAGGCCAGCCGAAATGGTCGAAGGGCTTTGCGGTCAGTCATTTAGCGTCGGTGAATCTGCGTATGATCATTACCTATCAGGGGCAGGAGGACTTTTTAAATGCTGTTTTACCTCATGAGATTAGTCATTTAATTTTACATGATTTTATAGGGCCTCATCGACATATCCCTACATGGTTTGATGAGGGGGTGGCCCAGATGGAAGAACAAGGGGATGATCCAAACCACAGAACAATTTTTGCCCATTTGATAGAGAACGGCGAGAGCATACCCCTTCTATCTTTGCAAAACCCCAATCCGAGCATCCGGACCGATGCTACTTACGGGGCAATATTTTATGCAGAAAGTCTTTACATTGTTGATTTTTTAGTTAAAACTTATGGTAAGGAAAGCTTCATCAATTTATGCCGTAATTTACGCGATGGAATGGATTTTGAGGATGCCTTAAAAAACGCTTACTATCCAGCAATTGATTCTATCGCGACGTTGCAAGATAAATGGATTAAATATATGATGCAATATTTATAAAAAGCGTAGGGAGGGTTTATGCACAATAAATATAGGATGGGTTTTACGTTAGTGGAAATCATGCTGGTGGTCATTATCATTGGAGCGCTGTCTGCGATGATTATTCCGCGTTTTGTAGGGCGAGGTGAACAGGCCAAGGTCAAAATTGCAAAAAGTGATATTGAAGCGAATATCCCTACCGCTTTAAAACTTTATGAGTTAGATAATGGGGCTTTCCCGACAACAGAGCAGGGTCTAAGCGCTTTGCGTATTAGACCGGCGACAAATCCTATTCCTCAAGATTGGAATGGCCCTTATCTAGAAAAAGATCCCATCGATCCTTGGGGGCGGCCGTATGTTTATGTGTGCCCTGGTGTACACCGTCCCGATTATGATCTTTCCTCTAAAGGTAAGGATGAAACTTCCGATAAGGACGATGTTGTCAACTGGCAATAAAGATAGAGGGTTCACATTTATAGAAATCATGGTGGCCTTGGTGATTCTTTCAGCCGGGATTGTCATGATTTATAAGAGTTTTTTTCAGTGTGTGGACTATTTGTCCTATCTGACTTGCCGTCTTTATGCTTCTCAAATGATCGAGAACAAAATTGCCGATATAAGCCGTTCTTACAGGGAAAGTCAGGACGCCTCTTTCCAACGGGGGGCCACAACAGAGACGGTAGAAATCAATCATAAATGGGTGGATTTTAATTATTCAATCAATATGGCTCCTTTAGCGGGGTTAGATTATATTTACCGTTTGAAGGTCACTCTAGCTTGGTACGATGGAAAGCATTTGATGAAATTGTCCCGGGAGAGCCTGTTGAGCAAAATATGAAACTTAGATCAAAATCATTTACCTTGGTTGAGATATTACTGGTTTCAAGCTTGATGGCGGTCTTAGGGGTAGCTGTTTTTGGGGCATTTGCTAATGGTCTAAAATTATGGGCTAAGGCCACACGCCTGAATCGGGAAGCAGAAGTGGCTGTTTTTTTAGATAAAATGGGGGAGGATCTAAGATCGACCGTTGCCATCTCAGGGATTAGTTTTAAAGGCATCGGTGAGCAAGTTTCCTTTCCAGCTGTGGTCATGACCCTGGCGGATCCACACTCTTCCAGGACATCAGAAGGTTTGATTGATCAAATTGGGGCCGTACAGTACCGTTTTGATGTGGCTGAACATACTATTCTTCGTCGGCAGGCTAATTATGCGCAGGCCATTAAAGGTCGATGGGCCAAGGAAGAAATACCTGTGGCTTCTGGTATCACCGCGTTAGATTTTTATTATGAAGTCAGTACGGATAAAGGTTTTTTATTCAAATCGGAGATTGATGGAGCGATTCCTTCGGGTATTATGGTAGAAGTCCATTTTAGCGATGATAGTGGAGACCACAGACTCAGACGCTATCTACCTATACCCATAGGGTAATACTAAAATTATGATATTAGGACGGCGGCAAGGGTTTGTTCTTATTTTTACCCTGTGGGTTTTAGGGTTTTTGACTGTTTTGGCAGTGGGGCTGGCTGCGGGTATCCGTCAGAAAATTCTTTTACTTGAGAAACTTGACCAAAGGAGTCGTACCAGCCATTTATTGGAGGCAGCGGTTAAGTATGCGGGGGTTTATATAAGTAATCAGCTAAGCACTTGCGGTCAGTCCTGTAATACTACTGTCAAGATGAAATTGTATAATAACCCTAATGATTTTTCACAATTTGAACTAGGTGGTGATAACGTTTCTATTAGTTATACCCTGCCAGGCCAAGAGGAAACTTTCGGGGTGGTTGATGAGGAAAGAAAAATTAATCTCAATACGACCAGCGCGGCAATTTTAGCAAGGTTGATTGAGATGGTTTTGTCCCTTAAATCTGACGCCGCGCAAACCATGGCCTCAGACATTTTGGATTGGCGCCAATATGGACAGAGTCAGGCCGTAGGTTTTTTTAGCGATGAATATTACGCCAATTTAGAGTATCCTTATGTCAAAAAGAATATGGACTATGAAACCCTCGATGAATTGTTGTTGGTCAAAGGCATCACCAAAGACATATATGAGAAGCTTATTAATTATGTGACGGTTTATGGGGATGGCAGGGTTAATATTAATACAGCCTCCCCTGAAGTGTTGTATGCGTTAGGTTTAGAGGATTCCCTTATTGATAAAATTTTACAGGTCCGTCGGGGTAAAGATAAGATTGATGCTACCGCAGATGATTACGTATTTTCAAAGACTTTTGACGTGGCCACTGAGATCAATGCGGTGAATAAACTGCTTCCTGCAGAGATCCATGCGATCGACGCATTGAATCAGCAAAATTTATTGACGACCACTTCCTATTATTTTACAGTGCAGGCCAAAACGCATTTGGCCCACAGTCCTTTTTCAAGGAAAG
>JAJXTI010000043.1 GCA_021783915.1 bacterium | reverse complement strand
GCGTGAGCTGTTTGATTTCACCGCGCACTTGTTTGTTCTGGTCATAAAATCCCTCCACATCGGAAAGGATGATCAAAAGGTCGGCATCGATGGAGCTTGCCACCAACGCGGAAAGCTTATCATTATCCCCGAATTTTATTTCTTCCGTGGACACAGTGTCATTCTCATTGACCACTGGAATGACACCTTGCTTAAGGATCGTTTCCAACGTATGGCTGGCATTCTCATGGCGGACACGGTCATCAAAATCATCCCAAGTCAAAAGCACCTGGGCGCATTTAAGGTCGACTTTCTTAAAAAGCTCACGGTACGTATGCATTAAAACGGTCTGTCCGATGGCTGCCCTGGCTTGCAGCGCCGTCAATTGTAAGGGGCGCTTTTTCTCTCCCAGCTCGCCCATCCCCAGCACGATGGCCCCCGAAGATACCAGGACCACATCAATGTTTCGACGATGCAACTCTTTAATCTGTTCCGCCAAAGCAGAAAGCTGCGCTGTCTTGGGGTGCATAGTGCTGTCGGCGATCTGGCTGGAGCCGAGCTTGACAACAATACGTTTAATGGGACGCGAAAATGTACGTTTCATAATAATAAACGAACAGCCTTTACCAATTCTTCAAGGCCTTCTTTCTCCTGGGCTGAAATAGGAAAAATATCTTTGGTCACCTTACGCTTAAACCTGGTCAGATTTTTTTTGCTCTCGGGCAAATCCATTTTATTGGCCACTAAAATACGGTGCTTTTGCAAAAGATCCTCGCTGTATAGATCCAGTTCTTCACAAAGCTTGTAATAGTCTTCCAGAGGGTCACGCCCTTCGGATCCGGACATGTCGATAACATGCACCAGGACCTTGGTCCTCTCGGCATGCTTTAAAAACTGATAGCCCAACCCCTTGCCTTCATGCGCCCCTTCGATCAGACCCGGCAAATCCGCCATCACAAAATTCTTACCCTGGTCCTCACTATCTTCAACAATCCCCAAAACCGGCGCCTTAGTGGTAAAAGGGTAACTGGCAATTTTGGATTTGACCTTAGAAACAGCGCAAATCAGCGTCGACTTTCCAACATTAGGGAACCCCACCAGACCGACATCGGCAATGACCTTCAATTCAAGCCGGACGGTCCTGATTTCCCCCGGTTTAGGAGTTGTGACTATACGCCTTTGGTTATTGCCGCGACCGCCCAAACCGCCTTTGGCTACAATAACTGAATCGCCGTTAACAGTCAAATCCCGAATGAGAAGGTCTGTTTCATGATCCCAGACCATAGTGCCCACCGGTACACGTAAAATACAGTCGGGGCCGTTTTTACCACGTTTGTTGTTGGAAGAACCATGGGCGCCGCTGGGGGCCTGGTAATGCTGTTTGAACCGGTAATCCAAAAGGGTATGCAGGTTACGATCGGCAACTAGGATGACATCGCCCCCATCACCTCCATCACCGCCATTGGGAATGGGATGACGGGTATATTTATCGGTATAATGACTTTCACAACCTTTCCCGCCACTACCGGCTTGGATATTAATGCGTGCTTGGTCAACAAATGCCATAAATAAGCCCCTAAGCGGATTAAAACTAAAAATCCCAGCCACCAGAATCAAACTGGGGACTGGGACTCTGGAATTACGACCTGCCTGCCGCAGGCAGGTGCCCTTAAATTAAACTGAAATTTTCGTGATTTTAAGGGTCGTCAAATCTCGACGATGACCTACCGTACGCGCGGAATCTTTACGTTTACGGTATTGAAAAGCTATCGTTTTGGGGCCACGGGTATGTGCCAAGACGTCAGCTTTGATTTCCACGTCTTTCAAATAGGGCTGCCCCACCTTCGTGGATTTTTCGTCAGAAAAAAGCAACACCTTGTCCAAGACAATTTTCTGGCCCGCTTCAAGATTTAAATGATCAGCGCTGATAGTATCGCCCTCACTGACCTTGAATTGTTGGTTACCTAACTGAACAACTGCGAACATAAGCTTATCTCCTCAATGAGTGCCTGACTTACGTAAACCTGAAGGGCGAACGTCAAATCAGCCGCACGAATCAATCCCGTGAGGCCACGACCTAGTGGCCGAATCAGGATTTTCATATTACCCAATTTTTAGAAACCGGATTATACACATCTTATGCCCGGACGTCAATCAATCTTTACCCTGCCCCTGCCTTCGCAATAAGGGCATGTATGAAATTTTAATGATTCGATGGTCTTGCCTGTGCGCGCCCTGGTCATTTCCACCAACCCAAGCTGTGAAATACGGTTGACCTCAGTTTTGGCATGGTCTTTGGCCAGCTCCTCACGCAAGATATGGAGAACTTTGCGTTTATGATCCTCCCGGTTCATGTCGATAAAATCAATGACAATAATGCCCCCTAAGTCCCTCAGGCGCAACTGACGGGCGATTTCCGGAGCGGCTTCCATGTTGACGGCAAAGGCTGCGTCCTCTGGGGTTCCCTTGGTCTTGAAACGGCCACTGTTGACATCGACGACTATCAACCCTTCCGTAGGTTCAATGACAATGTAAGCGCCTGATCTTAAATAAACTTTCGGTTCATAAATTTTTTCCAGTTCATCTGCCACATTCTTTGCTTCAAACAAAGGTTGCGGCCCATGGTGATAGTGGATTTTCTCCACAACTTCTTTACCGATGAGGGTCTCAGCGAATTTACGCAGCTTTACATACTCTGCCTGAGAATCAATGATGAGCCTGTCCACTTCATCTTTAAGCAGGTCCCTGACGACTTTCCAGATTAAATCGTATTCTTTGTAGACAAGCGCCGGCGCCTGTTTCTGTTTGGATAAATTACGGACACGGTCCCACATGGCCGTCAAAAATTTGGCATCGCGGGTGATTTCACGATCACCTTGCTCCACCGAAGCTGTCCTGACGATAAAACCCCCACTTTTAAGAAACGTAAAGCTCTTTAAAATGTCCCTCAATCGCTGGCGCTCCTCCGGTTTATCAATCTTCTTGGAAATCCCATTGTGCTGGTCCATCGGCATATAGACGACAAAACGGCCGGCCAAACTGATATGGGTCGTCAAACGTGCCCCCTTGGTACCAAAGGGGTCCTTGACGACTTGAACCAGGACTTCCTGGTCTTTTTTGAGAGGCAGTTCATTTTTATTTTTTTTGGCCCCATTGCCCAGCCCCTTCGCTTCAGGCTTAGGAATAAGCATGTTAATCAATTTTTGCGCGGTCGATGGTTCCTGCTCGATCCTTTCAATATCCTGTAAAAATGGGTTATCGGCGTCCGTTAAATATAAAAAGCCATTTTTTTCCTGGCCAATATTGACAAAAGCCCCGTTAATGGATGGTAAAATAGATTCCACCTTGCCTTTATAGATATTGCCAAGCATCGACTGGTGGCGCTCCAGTTCGATATAAAAATCATCCAACTTTCCCTCAGACAAAACAGCCACCCGCCGCTCATCCTGGGTCACATGAATCAAAATTTCTTTAGACACAATTCTTCTCCTTCTTTACATAAAAGATTAATTGACCTGTTTATTTCACGGCAGAACTTATGAGGACCCAGCTGGCTTGGGAGCTGTAGATACCATGGAATTGGCACTAATAATATGCGGTGTCAAGAAAATGATCAACTCCGTCTTGGTTTTGGTGTTATCTTTTTTCTTGAACGCCTGGCCAATCAAGGGTATATCTCCCAAAAACGGCACTTTACTGTTAGTTGTCTGCACAGTGTCTTTAATAAGACCAGCAATCACCAAAGTCTGCCCATCCTTAATCATGACCTTCGTTTTGGCCTCCTCCGTGCTAAGCTCAGGAACTTTGGCCGGAGTCGAAGGGTCTACCTGGATTAAAGCCGCAATCCCAGTCACTTTTGGGTCTAAATCCAATGTCACAAGTCCTGTGTTATTGATATGCGGCGTTACTTCAAAAATAACGCCGATGTCTAAATAATTATACCCTGACAATTGCATTTTCGCTTGCTCTGGATTGTAGGTATAACTCGGCAGCGGATATTGATTACCGACAATGATCTTCGCTGTTTGGTTATCCAGCGTTACGATCCTAGGGTTAGATAAAATATTGGTATCTGAACGCGTACTTAGCAACTCCAACGCCGCGGATAGTCCCGTGGCATCCAAAGTCCCGTAAGCAAAATCTGCCGCACCGGTTGTTACCCCCGAAGATGACCCTGACCCAGCGGCGTCTGGAGGGATCGCATCAGGAAGAAATCTATTGTTTGATTTTGTATGGAAAGGAAATATTGTTGGCCTTTTAGCCCCGGAAGCCTTCAAGTTAATACTCCAATCCACCCCCAAGTTCTGAGTGTTATTAAAATCCGTTTCAATGATTTTTGCTTCAATCAGTACCTGCGGTGTAGGTGCATCCAGGGTCTTGATGACCTCATCCATTAACTCCATGTTACTTTGCACATCGTGTACAATGACGGTATTCGTGCGCTGATCAAAATTAATTTGGCCCCTGCTGGTTTTCATTTTATTGATGGAATCAACCACCTCTGAGGCTTTAGCAAAATTCAACATATAAGTTTTAGTCGTCAAGGGCTCTTGATCCGCCAAAATCTGGGCCTCCTCATGGCGCTTCTTGAGGTTCTCGACTGTTGTGACCGTAATAATATTACCTCTTCTTTCATACCCGTAACCATAGGTGGACAGAACCACCTCCAGGGCCTTTTGCCAGGGAACATCATTAAGTTGAATAGTCACTGTCCCCGTGACTTCAGGGCCGGCCACAATGTTCATGCTGCTTTTATAAGCCAGGACTTTCAGGACATTTTTTATGTCCGCGTCCTGGAAATCCAAACTCACCAACCCATCACTGGTAGGGGAAGTGACTACAGTAGGCACTTCCGCCGCGGATTCTGTGGCCGCTACCAGAGGTGATGAGACGGTACTGTTAGAGGAAACGGCGTTGGTCTGTTGCTGAGCAAATGTCACGGAGTAGACCCCCGCGGACAGGTAAAACAAAATTAAAAACATCATGATGGACGCACATAAGCGCATCATATCCCTCCCTTTTTTAACTTAATTATCAAACGTTCCTGCCCTTGCGCAAGATCCACACGATCATTGGCGATAGACTCTACCGTGTAAGAACCTACCAAATCCCCTGGCTTAACGATTTTCCCATTAATGATGGCCAAATTCTTTCCTCTGGCATCCAATACCACGCCTTCTAAGACCATATCCGTTGCCGTTATGTCTGAATCATAACTGATTATTGTTCCGCTGGGGGAGACCAAAGGGGCCAAGGGATCGCGTTTGCCATGCTCATTATACACAAACGCCTTGTTGTCCCCTGCGAAAGCCGTCGTTACGACCAAAAAACAAAAAAGCCATAAAACATTCTTCATTTTTTATGACCACCCCTGCTCTTATCCGTGACCTTGTCCGTATTCTTATCTGAAAGAACGACTTTTAAAGTCGCGTTAATACTATGATGATATATGTCCACGCCGTGGTTTTCTATTTCTAAATTAGTCAATATAAAAAATAATTTTGCCGATTCCAGCCGGTTAATAAAATGACCAAATGTATGATACCCTGAAGTAGCCTGAATCACAACAGGTAACGCATAATATTTTACAGTATTGGTAGAAATCAAAACCTGCTGGGACTCAGTCTGAGGGCTTAATTGATCAATCTTCACATCCTCCTCATTGGCCAAGCGGGAAATATCTTCAAGAATGGCGTCCTTGTCCGCCACGGGACGGATTTTCACATTCATCGCTTCCAACTGGGCGCGAGAGTTGCTCAGTCCGGCTTTTATTTGATTAATACTTTGCAATTCCATTTTTAAACGTTCAATGTTCTGTTGCAGTGTAAGGTTTTCGCTGTCTATTTTTTGAAGGGAAAGCCATTGAAATCCCATGATCGTAAAAATGTCCAACACAACAATAGCCAATAAAACCCCCACAAAAATTCCATATCGAATTTTTATATCTAATTGATTAAACTTTTCAACGATTTGGCCAAAATCAATTTTCATTTTATTCTTGCCGTAATTATAAAATCCGCCACCTCCGTCATGCCTTTCTTACTTCGCGTGACGGATTTGAGTTCAATGGACGAAAAATCTTTGGTGAAATTTATTTCTTTCTTTAGATTGGAAATAAGATTCCCTACGATCGCAATTTCATCATGGAATTTAGAAACCGCACTGCCTGTAATAGTTAATACGGTGTTATTCCAAGTGATTTTTGTAAGCCAGATTCCTTTAGGAATGGAATCACTGAGAATATTTAATTTTTGAGACCACAGAATGGCATTTTTAGAAGTAATATCAGTGATCGTCGCCATTTTATCTCTTAATTCCTTGCGTTCCTCATTAATAGAATCAATGTTTTTCTTGGCGGGCAGCATTTTTTGCCAGGCAATTTTGTACATCATATATTGGACCAATTTGCCCCCCCACATCCCGAACAACACTAAATGAATCAAAATCAAAATAGCGATAAAAACACCCCCCATACCAAATAAAACTTCCTTCGGAAGCCCAATGGTGGTCAAAGCTTCTGTGCCTCGATTTTCTTTCTTTCTTAGGTTAGATGGAACTAAATTAATTTCAATCATACTTTTGTAAGCGCCAAACCGATGGCCACCCCTAATTGGGACGAAAAAGAGTTGATATCTGAAGAAGCAACTTCAGGGGCTAAACGTAAATCCGTCAATGGATTCCAAATTTTAACAGGCATATTAAGGCTTTTTTCAAAGGTTTTTTCAATTCCTTTAAACAAGGCCCCCCCACCGACTAAAAAAAGGTCATCCACAGGAAGATTTTTTTCTGTAATAAAATAATCAAATGACAGATGGATTTCCCCAATTAAATTCTCAACCGAGGCTTCAGAAGCCTGCACAATTTCATTCAGTTTATCTCCGGGGGAACGTTTGAGTTCCTCAGCTTTGGCCAAATTGACCCCTAATATATTAGAAATCTGATTGGATATGTCCTGGCTGCCGATAAAAATATCCCGCGTAAAACGCGGGGAATGGTTTTTATCAAGAATCATCAGATTACTGACTGACCCCCCAATATCCAAAATAGCCCGGGCCCCAGCAGGATCTTGTACCTTCACTAACCGTTCAAAGGCATTGGCCGTGGCAATAGAATTAGTCGTCACGCAAGTCAATTCCAACCCTACTTCCTTAAAAAGCTTAATACGTTCATCCACCAGCTCCTTCTTGGTGGCCACCACTAAAACGGACATTTTTTTCTCTTTGTCCTTGGGATCTATAATGTAACAATCGGTATAAATGGTTTGAGGATCAAACGGAAAATATTTATCAATCTCATAAACAATCGATTTTCTAAGCTCTTCTATGGTCAAACGAGGCATATCAATGTAACGAATCAGTGTCCCTTTACCAGAAACTGAGGTCACGGGGACTTGATCTTTAATATTCATACGGGAAAACAACCGTTTAAGCGCGGCCTTAGTGTCTAGACCTTCGATTGGTTCGAGGGCCCAACGCTGAATTTCAAAAGAACCTTCTTGCGTATTTCTTATTTCTACCGCTTTGACGGAGCTTGTTCCGATATCAAAACCAATGACCGGCTTTTGTTGAGATTGGGGAAGGAATTTATTAACTAAATGAAAATAATTATTAAACAATAATTGCCAATTCATACGAGGCTATTCTAACAAAATTGCTTTACTTTGTAAGTAAATAATCATTTTTTATATAAAAAAAGCCCCGCTGTTAAAGAAGCGGGGCCTCAATTCAAATACCTTATACCACGATTACGGTGTTAAAACACCGCCGGTTGAAATCGTCCAAACGGTCGTACCAGAAGTACCTACAGTTACTGGTGTAGCCGTAACAGAATAGGTAGGGTTAGAAAAGGTACATGCGAAGACGTAACCTGAAATTGTTTGTCCGCAATAAGATTTGTTAAGATATGCTGGAGTAGCGCCTGTTAAAGAAGTCTCATCTCCAGGATAATTGCCGCTGTTGGCTGTGGCATAAGATTCCGCTGCTGTAGAAATAGCACGAACGGTCGCTTTAGCCAGAGCGTCATTGGCAGACATCTTGGCACGAAGCAAGTTCGGGATTGCAATAGCGGCCAACAAAGCAATAATCGCCACCACAATCATGATTTCAACCAAAGTAAAGCCCTTAGATTTTAAATTAATAAATTTCATATGAATTCTCCTTAAAATTGAGGGCATTTTCAAAAAATTTCTTGAGCTGGTGAGTATTATTTATATAAGAAGACGTTCAATGTCTCAACTTCGCTCAATGAACCCTATGCCCTTTTGTTAAATTAAACTTACCTAAAAAAACCTCCTTTCTTACATAAAATTTTTAAAAAACTTAAACTTCACTAGTGCTAGAATAACATGCTTAGAAGGCCATGTCAAATATTAAGTATTTTTGGTTGAACAAAATATTTGGCCGAATGTGACTATAAGTTTAATAATCGCAAGCAATTAGATCCAATTAGAGATATCATTCAACGGCTTATTTTTACTCCGTTAAGTGTATAATCGCCAAATATTTTACATAACCTATTTATAATCAAATAGTTATCTATTTTTCAAGAAGAGCTTCCAAATCAGACTTACGTTTATCTAACCCCACCATTTGCTGCTGTAATTCTCCTAAATCAAACTTAAGCCCCTTAGCTTCTTTTTTAAGTCGATCAATATTTGACTGTAATTTAGCTTGCTCCAGCTTCTGATCCTCAGTTAAAGGTATTTGCTGAATTTTTTGCTGCATTTTGAGCAACAAACCTTGTAATTCATCACGATTTTTTTCTAAATTACTGATATTGACCTGTAATTGTTGCAATTGTTTTTCATTCAAATTTTGCTGAGAAGGATTTTGATTTAAATTCAATTGGGCAATTTCCTGCTGCACTTTTTGAATCTGGGCCTCTAATGCTTTTCTTCGATTAAGGAGAATGCTGTTGGAAGCCAATACGGGGACGTCTTTTTGAAAATCTGAAATTTGCTCTCGAAGCAGTTCCTGACGATTTTGGCTCTCCATAATCAACTTAAGAATAGCCATTTTTTCCTTCTGCTTTTGTTCCCATATTTGAGATATTTCAGGCGAAATCGCATCGGTATTGGCAACTACAGGCATCCCGCCCTGCTTTATCTGATCATTAAGACGCTGATCTTCTTTCTGCCCACTAGTAATATTATTTTTAGCCACTTTAAACTGAGGTTCTAAACCACTGAGCTTATTATCTAGATCCATCAAGTCCTTTTGTAATTGTGCAATTTGTTTTGCTCTCATGGGGTCATTCCTATGCAGCTTGTCGGAAGATTCCATCAGTTTCCGGTTATCTTCCAACAATTTTTGTAAAACCATCTGAGAGTCATCAAAACGCGCTTTAAGTTGTATGTTCTTTAAAGCTAAGGTTTCGTTTGAACTGGACAATTGGTCTACACTCTTTTTAAGTTCCTTTAAACCTTGTGTCAATCTTTCCGAAAAATCACTGTTTGCGGTATCAGGCTCCAACGCATAAGAGAGAGTCGGACTGAGGAAACAAACTATAAAAATAATTCTCATCCAGTAAATGCCCATAGTCACCATCAATGAATAGCCGATGCCAAATTTAAAATAGGCATAAATAAAGCCACAACAATAAAACCGACTACAACCCCTAAAAAAGCAATAATTAAAGGCTCAATTAATTTAGTCAGGCCCTCAACCGCCGAATCGACCTGTTCGTCATAAAACTCTGCCACTTTGGAAAGCATCTTCTCTAACTGCCCGGATTTCTCACCTATGGCAATCATACGGGTGACCATCGCAGGGAAGAATTTGCTTTTAGACAAAGGCACGGCTATACTCTCCCCCTCACGCACACTCACTTTAATATCATCGACCAATAATTCAATGACGCGGTTACCACAGGTCTTACCCACAATATCCAAAGTCTCCAAGATTGACACTCCGCTCTGGGAAAGGGTGGCAAAAGTACGGCTAAAACGGCCGACGGAAACCTTACAGACCAAGTCCCCAAAAATTGGCAATCTTAAGGCCAAGGTGTCTATTTGTAAACGCCCCTTTGGTGTTTGGCGGTATTTAATAAAAGCAATAACTATGACCGCTATGCCAGCAGCTATAAAAGGCAACTGGTGCTGCATCATTTTACTAAAATCAATGAGCATCTGGGTCATAAGCGGAAGTTTTTGATCCAAGGAATCATAAATAGTGGCAAAGGTAGGAACCACTTTGACGATAAGGCCTGTTGTAATCAATAAGGCCATAGTGACAACCACTGCTGGATAAATCATGGCTGCTTTTACTTTTTGTTTGAGTTTTTCGGATTTCTCCAAATACAAGGCCACACGATCCAGTATAGTACTTAATATGCCTCCTGTTTCACCTACTTTTAACATATTTACATATAATTCATCAAAAACTTTGAGGTGCTTAGCAAAAGCCGCCGAAAGGCTGCTACCCAGTTGGATATCTTCACGAATGGTAGAAATAGTGTGTTTAAACGATAGATTGGAAGTCTGTTCGCCCAATGCCTCCAAGGCTTGTATGATGGGTATGCCCGCATCCACCATGGTCGCAAATTGGCGCGTAAAAATAACTATGTCCTCTGATTTTATTTTCCCCCCTCCTTTGACTTTAGGGGTCACTGACTTTGCAACAAAACCTTTTTCTTCATCAATGGTAATGATAATTAAATTGCGTTTACGAAGCTCAGCGATAATCATGGGTTCGTTATCCGCTGAAATCTTACCATTAACACTGTTCCCCTCTTGGTCACGGGCAATATATTTATAAGTTGGCATACAAAAACCCCTGTTTAATAAAGGCGTGTAATGGCTTCTTCAATTTCTGATTTTGTCGATATAAAAATGGCGATGCGGCATTTAGTTAATGCTTCTAGTCTGGCTCTTTGTTCTTCGTTTAACGGATTCGTCATAACCACACTTAAAACATCGCCAATGCGGTCTAAAGCGATCACTCTTTCGTTTTGAGCGATTGTCTTAGGAATAAGCTGCAAAATTTCTGGGTCAATCTTATATTTATTGACAGCAATATAAGGCAAATCACATTGTATGATCAAAGCGACCACAATATCTCTTTCATCAACATAACCTAATTTCACCAAAATTTCACCGATAAAACCGTTTTCTTTTTTTTTGAGCTCCAAGGCCTGGTCAAGCTGCTCTTTGGTTATACGGTTTCGTTGGATCAGTATTTCACCAATTAAAGGTTTGTCCATTATAGTCCTTTATCTAATCTTCCTCAGCCGATGCTATTCGGTAGACTTCCGCTAAGGTCGTCTCTCCTTGTGCCATTTTATCAAGACAATCATCAAAAAGCAATTTCATCCCCTGTTTTTCTTGAGCGTAGTGAGAAATTTCATCGGAGGATGCCCCTCGCAACAAAAGATCGCGAACATAATCATCAATCTGCATAACTTCCGTTATCCCCATACGTCCTAAATAACCCGTGTGGCGACAATGGTCACAACCTTTACCTTCGTAAAAAACAGTGTCTGGCTTTATTTTATGTTCGATTTTTTTAAAGGCCTTCTCGGAAATTTTAACAGGATGTTTACAATATTGACAGACCCTGCGGCAAAGCCTCTGGGCACAAACAATCAACAAACTGGAGGCCACTAAAAATGGTTCCAGACCCATGTCCACCAAACGTGTCACCGCACCTGCTGCGTCGTTAGTATGCAGAGTCGTAAGCACCAACTGACCTGTCAATGATGCTTTGATGGCAATGTCCGCTGTTTCATTGTCCCGGATTTCCCCAACCATCACGATATCCGGCGATTGGCGCAAAACAGACCTTAAGCCCATGGCAAAATTCAGGCCTATGTCTTGCTTGACCTCTATTTGGGTAAGGCCGTCAATAAGATACTCCACAGGGTCTTCGATAGTTATGATATTTCTCTCCGGCGTATTTAATTTATTAACGATGGAATAAAGAGTGGTGGATTTACCGCTCCCGGTCGGGCCCGTCACTAAAATCATGCCGAATGGTTTATAGATAGCTTCTTCCAAAAGCCCCATAGAGTGCTTTGAAAACCCTAACTTATTTAAACCAACAGAAAGATTGTTTTTATCCAGCACACGCATGACCACTTTTTGCCCGAAGGTAGTAGGTAACAAAGACACGCGAAAATCAATTTCCCCCGCGGGCATGCGCATTTTGAAACGCCCGTCCTGTGGTACCTGAAAAGAAGTAATGTCCACTCGTGACATGATTTTAATACGCACAATAACGGCATTCTGACTCTCTACGGGAACGGTGAAAATATCCTGCAAGATACCGTCAATACGGTAACGCACGCGCATTCCTTCAGGAGAAGGTTCCAAATGAATATCTGAAGCACGCTGATGAATGGCCTCTTTAATGATTAAATTGACCATCCGAATAATCGGAGCTTCGTCTCCGGATTCAGCGCTGACATTCATTTGCCCCCTTTCTTCAACAATGGCCAGGTCAACTTCTTGCATATTTTCCGTGACCTTAGCTATAGTTTGGGACGCGGAAACATAAAATTGATCAAGGCTGCGTAAAATTTGTGATTCGCTGGTCAGGACAATGTCTATCGTTTTACCGGTGATGTTGCGGAGGTCATCAATGGCAAAAACATTTAAAGGATCAGAGACAGCAACGGTGAGAGTGTCTGCGAAACTGGAAATAGGGACAATGCTGTATTGACGGGCAATTTTTTCGGGGACCAAACTTTTAAGACGCTCGTCCAAACGATATTTACCTAAATCAATAGAGGGCATCCTTAATTCTTTGACTAAAAGAATCAATAAATCCTGTTCGGAGATAATTCCCTGCCTGATAAGAGCCCTAGTCAGCCCTGTACTTTTGTTCTTATTAGAATAAATCAAAGCATCTAAATCGGTAGGGTTAATATTGGGCAATTTACGAAGCGCTTTAAGGATTTTTTCCCGAGTAGATTCCATAGTTAATCCGTCACTGTTAAACGTACCACTTCTTCCAGACTCGTAAATCCCCGGCAGGCTTTAATGACCGCATCTTCCCTCATGGTTTTCATTCCCTGCTCGCGGGCGCAAGTTTTAATTTCCCTTTCTGAAGCTTGGGCCAAAATCAATTCCCTTATCTTTGAACTTAATACGAAAGTTTCCGTGATGCCTATCCTGCCCTTATAACCCGTATTAAAACATTTATCGCAACCCTTAGGTCTATAAAACATCATATTGTGCCCAGGCATTAATTCATTCACATGAAACTGCTCAATACCTTCCTTGGAAAGGGTATAAACTTCCCGGCATTTAAGACACAGCTGTCTGACCAAACGCTGGGCGACAATAGCAATGACCGATGAACAAATCAAAAATGGCTCAACCCCCATATTAATCATACGGGTAATTGAACCGGCTGAAGTTGTCGTGTGTAATGAAGAAGTCACCAAATGCCCGGTCAAGGCAGCTTTAACGGCAATATCCAAAGTATCTGAATCGCGAATCTCCCCTATCAGGATAACATCTGGATCCTGGCGAAGAATGGAACGCAGGGCCGAGGGGAATGTCAATCCTACCTCTGTACGGATATTAACTTGGTTAAATCCTTTGATTTGAAATTCCACCGGGTCTTCGACAGTAATAATATTCTTACCTGGGCTATCAATGTGTTGCAAAATAGAATATAAAGTGGTCGTTTTACCGCTTCCGGTAGGGCCGCAAGCCAAAATCATTCCGTGCGGCTTTTGACAGCATTCTTTCAAACGCGCCAAGGAATCCGGTTCAAAACCCAATTTATCAATATCAAGGATATCTAAACTCTTGTCAAGGACACGAAGGACTATCTTCTCTCCCAAGGCTGTTGGCAAGACATTGACACGAAAATCGACCTCTTTACCGCCAGGGTTATTAACACGAAAACGGCCGTCTTGAGGCAAGCGATGTTCGGCAATATCCAAATTAGAGATGACTTTAATGCGTGAAATAATGGGGAAATGCAATGTTTTAGACATACGGTCAATTTCGCGGATCAAACCATCGATGCGGTAACGTATCCTCAATGCCTCTTCCAATGGTTCAATGAAAACATCGCTGGCCTTGGCCAAAATAGCTTGTTGGATAATGGCATTAGTCAACGTGATAATCGGGGCTTCTTGTAGGAGATTTTCAATTTCTTTTTTATCCAACGCACCTGAAGTCTCTTTGACCAACTCCAACTCTTCGGATTCTTTGATGTCTTTAAGAATCTCATCCAAGCTCGTTTTTGTATCCTCCGCGTAAAGCCGATCGATGGTCGTCTTAATGTCTTTAGGCATGGCCATGACTGTATTGATCGACATGCCCGTCACAGCACGGACATTGTCGATAGCAAAAACGTTTAACGGATCCATGATGGCTATTGTCAATTGGTCACCGATCATTGATAAAGGCAGCAACTGGTAGGTTTGCGCGACGGAACGGTGGACTAATTTTAAAACAGCGGGATCGATTTTAAACGACGCTAAATTTATGATGGGGATACCTAGGGCCTCACTAATGACTATGGATAACTGGTCTTCTGAGATGAGCTTAAATTTGAGAAGAATACTGCTGAGTTCTCCCCCATTGACTTTTTGCTCTTCAAGAGCCCGTTCAATGTCCTGGGCGGATACAAGATTATCGCGCAGTAGAATCTCTTTGAGCCGTTGGGTTAGGGGCAACATTACGCTGACTCATAATAACGTTTGATAGCTGCTTTAATATCCGCAGATGTGCTG
>JAJXTI010000042.1 GCA_021783915.1 bacterium | reverse complement strand
CCCCACATAAATGATCGGGTCATCCATTGAATGGGTTTCGTTCATAAAATGGATCTTCTTGCAATGGGCGCAAAAAGGGCATCCAGGGTTCTGGTAAGGGAAAAAAGGGGAAAGGCGACCACGGTGTAGGGTTAAATGATTAGCATAAATAGGTACCCCTTTAATTCCGTTGTTCTCTAAAATTATATTAATGATCTGTTCAAAATTATCACTGACAATAACAGGGCCCACGCCTTTTCTTCGAGACAAATCAATTAACTTAAGAAAATAGGGATCAATCCGTACGGTCTTTAAATATTTAACAAGCTCTCGGTTGGAAATCCTGATCCCTTTCATCTGTCCCGTTAAACACTCTTTAGTTGTAATTTCCCCTAATTGCCATGATTGCTCCAAAACCATCCAATCATCTCGGACAGAAAAACGTTCAATCAATTCATTAAGTACGTCTACTAAGGTCACGGTATTGTCAAAATCAAAAAAAATACGCATCAATCGACCTTTCTTCTATATACCTTCTTGTATAAAATGTACTATGCGTAACACCAACCATTGAGGAGAAAAACGCACGCTTAATACAAAAAGCCTGTTTAAAAAACCATGAATGGCCACCGTTTGTCCCTTAAGCATGGCCCTATATCCATATTCGGCAACTTCTTTAGGAGAGGGGAGCCGGCGACCGTGAGTTAAACGTATCCCCCGGGGAAAAGCAGCGGCCGCTGGAAATCCAGAAGCAGTCGGCCCAGGGCATAAACATGTCACGTAAACGCCTGTGCCTTTTAATTCCTGTGCAATCCCTGAAGAAAAAGAAAGCACGTAGGCTTTTGTGGCGTAATAAACGGACATCAGGGGCCCGGGTTGAAAAGCCGCTGTTGAAGCCACATTTAAAACTCTCCCCCATCGACGCTTTATCATTTCCGGCAAAAAAAACCGTGTTAAACGCGTTAAGTTAACAACATTTAACTGCAACATATTCTCTTGCTTTTCCCAATTTGAATCGATAAAAGGGCCCCAATCCCCCAAACCAGCATTATTAACGAGAACATCCACGTCGACGCCAATTTTATTGACCTGTCCATAAATGTATCCGCACGCCTCCGGTTGGGACAAATCGCAGGCCATAACATACACTTTGACCCCATAACATTGGCGAAAATCATCGGCTATTTCATCCAACTTGGGTTTAGTCCGGGCGACCAGAACCACATCATACTTGTTCTCAGCAAATATTTTTGCCAACTCATAACCAATACCACTGGAGGCCCCAGTGACCAAAGCAGTCACGCCACTACCCTCCTCCATGTTCATTGGCTTCACCGGCTTCGTTAGCTTCACGCCCTTCTTTCCCTTCACCGGCGTTCGGTAAAATTTGCCTTTTTGCCGTTTTCCAAGTGTTCAATTGGTCAGGGGTGAAAACCTGGCTTAACTTCTGGTCGAATTGTTGGTTTAATTGTCTTATTTGGGGCCTCAAAGATTTTTCATTCGTTTCTCCCTGGCCCTCTATCCGGTTAATCCCGGACACGTATTCTTCCACGATAGGTTTAATCCTGTCCTCCTGACTAAAATCCAAGTCCATTGCGGACGTGATTTGACTGACCAAATCGCTGGCGTTTAAAGTTTCTTGGGCAAAAGCTCCCATGGTGAGGGTCAAAACAATTGCGGCAACAGCAAACATATTTTTAAAATTCATACGTCTCCTTTTTTTTGTTTAAGGCCCTTTTTCCCAACCTGTTGAGCGACCCCTCCTAACATATACTGTCTCTCATAAATCCCAATAAAACCCGCCTCCCGCATCATGACCATAATTTCCTCGGAAGACGGGAAATGTTTGTTGGACACGCTTAAATAGGCGAAAGAATTGTATTCATTACGATGGAAAAAAATGCGCCCCAGCCATGGCATCAATGTCTCATAATAGACATGGTAGAGTGTCCGTTGCCATTTTCCCTGGGGCTTGCCTAAATCTAAAGTCGTAAACGTCCCTCCTGGTTTTAACACCCTGAACATTTCCTTAAGGCCCAGGCGAATGTCCTTTAGGTTTCGCAATCCAAAACCCATCATGACAGCGTCAAAAGTATTCTCCCTAAAAGGCAGTTCCAGGGCGCTGACCTCATAAAAATATATATTTTTTAACCCCAGACGGTTGACTTTATCTTCAGCCAATGACAACATTCCTCTAGCTACGTCCACCGCATCAATATGCAATTCTTCACATCGCTCGTACATATAAATGGCCATGTCGCCACTACCTGTACAAACATCCAGTACCCGCATCTTTCGCGTTAAATTTAGAACATCAATAGCGTCCTTCTTGTACCTTTGTTGCTGACCTAAAGAAATGACCTCATTAAGCAGGTCATATTTAGGCGCCAGCTGATTAAAAAAAGATTTATTGGCCTCTTCCCACGAATCGGTATGAAAATATTTATCAAAACCGACTGACTGAATTATTTTAGCGTCTTTCATGCCCCTCCTTTTATTCAATCCAACGTAGACGCATCCCATTGACACTTACACCGGCCCCGTAACTCAACATTAAAGCCGGTGTCTCACCGGCAAATTCTTTCGTGTCCATCAACCGCTTCAGGATATACAACACGCACGGCGAAGACATGTTTCCATATTCAGCAAGGATGTATCTGCTGGCCTCCAAAGAAACAGGATTAATGTTCAATTCCCTTTGTAAAGTATCTAAAATTAAACGTCCGCCGGGATGGAACACCAAGGTGTCCGGCAAATCAGTAATCTGCATGCGCGATAAAAGCTCTTTGACGCCATAGGCCACAATCTGTGGGACATCTTTGCCCAACACATTGTTCAACCTGGAATTGACCGTTTTGAACCGCAATTGTTCCCTGTATTCAGGAATCAACAAACAGCCATGCTGCTCCATCTGCCATCCGGGTTTTTCGTATGAGGTGACTATGCAAGCGGCTGCTCCATCGGCAAAAATGGAATTAGACAATAATAAATCAACCGCTTCTCCGTGAACAAACGTTGCTGAAGAGACCTCAACCGCAATAAATAAGACATTCGCCTTTTCTTTCTTGGACAAAAATTGGTCCGCAATCCTCAATCCCGGCACTGCGGCCCCGCAGCCGTGACCGACGATGTCCAAAATGAATATGTCCGGACGTATCCCTAACGCCTGCCCTACATGTGACGTCAATCCCGGACACAGATAACCGGTACACGTGGTGATAATCAATCCGTCGATTTGTTCCGCTGACAAACCTGCCGATTCAAGGCACTGCCTACCGGCACGGACAGCCAGTTCGGTTGCCACCTTTTCAAAACGTGAAACAGATCCATCACAATCTTCAAACAACAACTGTTCCATCCGATCCAGACCAAATGTCCGTGAACGCACCCCTGGGTCAGAAAGGAACCGGCTATAATACTTCTTACTACGCTCAGAGAAATCCTGGGCCATCATCAAATCAATAAGTTCTTTTTGGCCTTTACGCATTGATGGATTGGCTGTTTTGACGCAAGTGATCCTGGATTTCACACAAAACTCCTTTCATCTTTCATATGTTCAACTCCACTCTTAATGACAGCCATTGGACGGGAATAACTCATTGCCGCTCGCCTGATCCTATAATTTATATCCAACAGGCGGATGATTGAATCTGCCAGCCAAGGACGGTGAACAAGGTCACCGAACAAGGCCGCCAAACGCCGTTGCCATGAAAAATGTCGCAAATACTCATGTGTATAAACCTTAAGCCTGTCTTCATCGCGTTCATATTCTGTTAATGCCATGGCCAATAACTGACCGCTTAATAATGCGACACTGATCCCTCCTCCGGTGGCTGTATCAATAAAAGCGGCCACGTCACCGGCCCGCCATACGCCGTTTTCAAAAAGCGTCACCGTCTTTCGTCTGGGAATATAAACCGCCTTCCATGAGGACACCCGTTTGGCCCCTTGCATCACTTTCCTTAGGTGTGGGTTTTCTTGCACCCAGTCAGCCAATATCCGTTGGGGGTCACGATCTTTGGTCTCAAAATGCTTGGCGTCAACCACATAACAGACATTGACTTGTTGGTTTTCGAAAGGATTAATTCCCACATGCCCCCCTTGACAACAGTGGAGCATCACCCGTCCGGACGCTTGCGGCATGTTTTCGTACAAAGCGGCAATACCTAATTGAATGTTTTTTAGGCCCCCTTGAGGGGATCGATGACCGCTGGCATCAATAATATGCCGCGCGCATATATTTAATTGGAGATTGTCCCCATAATGATCAACGAGCACGTTAAATCCTCCGCCATGATTATATAAATTCCTTACCTGGGCACCTTCATACACTCCTACACCTGCTGCCTTTACGCGGTCCAATAATAATGTGTCCAACAATTGCCGGCTGACACCTAAAGCCACCCCCTCTATCGGCATGATAGTCAAGGCCCCCCGCGAAGCTGTAAGAATGGATTGCCCAACAATACAGGCACCTTTTTCTAACAGCTTGGACCAAATCCCTAAATCAGTCAGCAAGGCCTTGTTTTCCGGACCGATAAAACCGCCGCAGGTCTTGTGTCGGGGGAAGGTTGCTTTATCAATAATAACGACACGCCATCCGCTCCTGGCCAAGGCCAAGGCGCATGATGTCCCCGCCGGTCCCGCACCGGTAATTAACGCGTCAACTGTTGTCATTTGCGTTTGCCTTATTAACAAATACAATCGAGTACTCCACCTGGACCTCGTCTCTTACGCGAATAAGACCCAGGATGCTGGGGGGCTTAAGAGCATAATCTTTCAGATGGATAAGCAGACGGCCTTCACACACAAAAGCGCTCCCTTCCCGGTGTTCTTTGGACAATATTGTCATAGGGTGGGAAATATTATGGATAGTCATGACCCCTGAGAACCGGATCTCTCCCTCATGCCGGTCTAAAACATTTGTGATGTCCGTATTATCAAAATTGAAATGGACCTTCGCGTATCGGGACACATCAAACATCCGGTACATATTCTTGTCCCTGGCCTTGTTGGCTGTCGTTAGACCTGCCACGTCTACGTCTATAGCCCCTTTGGCTAAATTCCCCTTTTGTTCAAAACCGCCGGACAACTTCCGCGCCTTACCATTGACCTCATGAAGGGTGGAATGCACAATAAAGCCCACACGACTTTTTTCCGGCAAAACCTGCCATTGTTGATCCGCCTGGGCATACCCCCCCGTTAACACGGATAATAGACATAAAGCGATCTTCAAGAATCTAAACATAAGCCCCTCTAGTATCGTTGATTAACTGTTACAGCTTATCAATATGCCGGGCGCTTGTGGTAGATAAAAATGATTGTTGAAACGCAAATTAAAGAAGAAAATTGCAGTTGCGGACTAAAACCACGCAAAATTTTGCAGGGGAAAAACCAAGGCCTGTATTTTTTTGAATTTATACCAGGGGTTATTGAAGGATTTCAGAAAATTTCTTTTGTGTCTTTTAAGTTTCGCCAAATTAATCTTTTCGCGGCATGACCAATATGCGCGCTTTAGTGAATAACATCAGTTGCTGCCATCCATATGCGGAAATAATGGCGATAAAAGGTTCCATTGGGATCCTAAACCGTCCACCAAGATAATGTATCGCGCCTATTATGCTGCCATAAATAAAACAAACTATGACAAACATCAAAAATTGATAATATCTATTATGGCCTATTTTTGTAATACCGTATAGAAACCCTCCCATCCAAAAAACCATCCAGGGATATCCTAATACTTTCCCAAAAATGGTTAAAGTATAGCAATGAAAATATTTGAAAGATCCTGGCCTGGTCATTAGAGATACCAGGCCATAAAAAATAGTCCTGCTGTAATATTGCAGTTGCCCCATTATTCCTGCGAAGAGACCAGCATTCCCAGGATAATTTTTATAGAAGCCAGAATCTTCTTGAAAAATAATGCAAAATGTGGGATTTTTAAAATCCATATAATTTCTTAGCTGCCATATCCCAAGCAAACCGTACACCACTGCCAGAAGAACAAAAGCGTGCCAAATGGCCTTCTTCATGTCGTGGGTAACATTGGCGTAAACAACGAAAGCAGCTATGGCCGCTCCTAAAAAATAACCACCCGGCCTGACATAGGCCGCTAAAACCAGCATCAAAGAAGATATTATAAGAAATTTAATCCCACCACTTTCCATGTACCGGACAAAATAAAACATAAACAACGTTATGAAGAACAAAAACAATGGCTCTGTCAAAATCATCATGGAGTAAATGAAGATAACAGGAGAACATAAAACCATTCCTGCACTCAAAAAAGCCAATTCCGGATCTATCAGCATGGCCGTCTTATACACAAGCAATGCGGTCAAAATCGTTAATAATATTTGTATAAATACCACGCCACCCAGGGGGATCTCCAATGCCCCATGTAAAACACCGAGGAAAAGAGGATAACCGGGAGTTCTCCTGAATTCATGATGCAAAGACCCATTCGTATCTCGGAAGGCAAAGACCCCCTTTGATATCAATATCTTTCCGGTTTCTAAATAACTGGCTGAGTCCTGTAAAAACTTACTTTTGGGGTCATGGATTTCGGCAAAAAGAAACAAAAAGATCTTTATTACAATGGTTACGCAAACTATTATTAAGAAATACTTTTTATTTAACATGGGTAGATTTGATAAATATTCTCGCCAGAATCCACATTAATAATTAAGTCAAGACCACACAATCAGATGCCTAGGCAATAAAGACTATTGAAATTACTTAAGTACATGTCCGCCACGACACACACTCCACATCCATACAGCCCAAGAAAGAAGCGGAATAACGCATAAAAATACTAACACAAAAATAGCGACCCCTATCAAAGAACTGTTTGGCGATAGCGTTCCCGCCTTTTGAAAAACCCCGGGCCAAGGGACAGGCCACGTGGGTTTGCAATAATTCGTAAAGAAAATAAATAGATATGCCGGGAGTTCCATCAAATTTAAAGCCACATCAAAAGGACTGTAAATCATACGTCGTATATAAACGGAATCAACTTCGGTATTTTTACATGTAAACGCATAAAAAAGCGCCCGGGCATATGAATTATGATGAAGCAGTCCCTTGCAGACAAAAATTGCGGCCAGCGGTACCATCCAAAACAGCCAGCCTTCCAAAAATGAATGGTGCCCCACTTGGATAAGACGCAAACCGCTTGCCACTGTCATGACTCCAGAAATTGGGCATATAAAATGGGTCAATATAAACCTGACAAAAACTATCTTTCTTAGTCTGGGTAATTGGCCAAACACCTTGCGCGGATCACGCAGCAACAAAATAGAAATAAGGTCTAAGGCGAATTCCGGGAATTCATAGAGCAAACCAAGTGACAAAAAACTTCCTATATGGACATATAAAAGTAATTTATAGGGTATATCAATACCCGCCACCGGTGTAAAAAACACAAAACCCGCGAAACAGGCCACCAACGCAATGAATTTATCGATATAGTCAAAAATCTTCAAATTAATTTAATATTTCGGCACAAGTGTATCCAAGGAGAGGGCCTAGTTGGCCCTCTCCTCCATTACAGAATGGCACAAGAATGCCATAAAACTTCTTGTGACGGAACCCAGACTGTAATGTTGCTATATTTTCTTGTTTATTTTGACGCCGTGATCATATTGCTTGTGAGACTTAATGGTACCCATTAGTTGAGTGTAATCTTCCCCCTCTTTAACAATATGAGGAGTAATAAAAATAATAGTTTCTGTTGAGAAAACACTATCTGATGTATTGCTAAACAGATGCCCCAAATAAGGGACATTCATTAATCCTGGAATCCCCCGTTTAGTGTGCGATTTGGCCTCACCTTTTAATCCCGCAAGAACGATCGTTTGACCATCTTGCACCATGACTCTGGTTTCAGCCTCTGTTTTATTAATCTGCGGAATACCCCCTCCTTGAGAAACTATGGAGCCATCCACAGAAGCGATTTCAGGGACTATCTTTATCGTGACCATTCCATCATCATTAATCGTGGGTGTAATATCTAATTTCAAACCAACATCTATAAAACGAACATCTTCACTTTTAACAGCGGTGGTACCAGTCCCGTTAGTAGTGGTCACAATATAAGGCACCGTCTCTCCAATATGGATCTTGGCGTCTTCATTATTAGTTATAAGAATTTGCGGGTTAGACAAATTTTTAACTTCACTAATCTTGTCAAGAGCCTGTAAAGCCATGGCAAAATCTCCCGCACCAACTGTCCCCACGCCTATTTGGCTAAAAACAGAGCTGAGATCGGTATTAGCTAAGGAACCCTGAAGGCTGAATTTATTTTTACCATTATTATTGAACAAGGCGTTCCAGTCGATACCTTCGTTATGCCCTGGCGCTAAAGTGACCTGTAAAATACGGGCATCAATTAAAACTTCTCTAGTGGATTTGTCCAACAAACGAATTAATTTCTCTATTTCTTCCTGCCGGCTGGGGAAAGCACGGATGATCAGCTGATTTGAACGTTCATCCGCAGTTATGGAGCCAACAATTTTGGCGTCAATGCGGGCCCGCATTTTCTCCGCGACCACATCCGCTTTAGCGTACTCTAACTTATAGATTACCGTGTCCAATGGCCGTTCAATCTGTGTAATGGCTTTTTCCATCCGTTCAATGGATTGGGGCGTATCTATTAAAACAACGCTCCCCGTATCTTCATCAATGATAATCCGGCCAATGTTGCTCTTCATGTTGTCCAATGCCGCCAAAACATAACTGGGTTTGGAATACTTCAGATGGATGACACGAATTATGGTTTTGTCGCTAAAACTCTTGCCATACCTTGTTCCGTATTCCGCAGCCGTCATAACCTGAATAACATCATTGTCAATATGGTATGCCAACTTGTTAGAAACACTGATCACGTCTAAAGCATCTTTAATGGCAACGCCATGCAATAACACGGTCGTACGACCCTGCACCCCAGTGCTTATGACGGCGTTCAATTCCCCCTTTTGTGCCAGGAATTTAATGACATCGACAACATTCATGTCCCGCACATCCAGTGTAATCTTACGGGCCAAACGATCCTCTAGAGATTCTTGAGGTTCCATAAGAATGATCGCTTTAGGGGAATCTGCGGCCATATTATCTTCTTGCGCGACAACCGATTTCCACGGCGCTATGGACAGAACGAAAACAAACAACATCAAGAAAAAAACCTTAAATGTAGAAATGTATGGGGTCATGGTAAATGGATCTCCTTAATCGATATAATCTTTATCAGTGTAACAAGGGGGAAGGAATCAAGGGGATGAATCTCACTGTTGGGAGACGCAAATCAAAGAAAAAAATTGCAGTTACGGGCTCAAACCACGCAAAATTTTGCAGAGAGGGGATCAAAGCCCGTATTTCTTGAGTTTATACCAAAGGTTACGCTCGGAAACACCTAACAGACGGGCAGCTTCAGTTTTCACGCCATGAGCGGCTTGGAGGGCTTTTTGGATGGTTTCTCTTTCTTTTGTATCTATTTGGGACTGTAGATCAAAATCAACTTTCACAGACGCCTGATCTGTTGATACTTTCTGCATGGCATTTCTTACGGACTGAACAAGCTCATCGACGCTAAATGGTTTACGGATATAATCACAGGCCCCGTGCTTTAAAGTTTTAACAGCGGTATCCACATCCGCGTGGGCGGTAGTCACTACGACCGGCAGTCTGACGCCTAAACGTTCCATTTCATAAATAAGCTCTACCCCATCCATCACGGGCATCCGCACATCGGTAACGACAACATCAATGTGTTTATCAAATAAAACTTTCAATGCTTCCTGACCGTTAGAAGCAGTCAAGACATTAAAACCGTGTCCGGGCAATCCCAGCCGCAATACGCGCAATAACCTTGGCTCATCATCAACAATCAACATTTCTGGCATATCATGTCCCCATGGGTAAATAAATAGTAAAGGCTGTTCCTTGAGGAGGGGGGTTATTGACTTCAATCCTCCCGCCGTGGTCTTCTATAATGCGTTTAACGACAGTCAACCCGATCCCGAAACCATACGGTTTGGTCGTATACATCAAATCAAAGATCTTTTGTTTTTGTTCGGGGTTCAACCCGACCCCATAATCCCGTACTTGCAACATATACTCCCGCCCGATGACCATCATCGTAATTTCGATAGTGTTTTTCTCACTGGAGGCCTCAATAGCATTAAGCAAGAAATTCATCAACATCTGCTTGATCGCCTCCGGGTGACAAGACACAAAAACACCAGACGCTTTATTATAAACATCCAGCCTTAAGTCCGCTTCACGGATTTTGGACGCAAACAATTCCGTGACCCTGAGGACCAACGCTGAGATATCTGTTGGAACTCTAGGTTTATTATCATCGCGACGTAAGTGCAACAAATCCGTAAGTAATTCATCGACCCGTTCTACTTCCGAAGCAATATCATTGGCCAAGGTGACCACCTCCCCGGTTGAACGCTGGACAATGACACTGGCCGCACTTTTAACTATCCCCAAAGGGTTGCGGATTTCATGCGCCAAATGTTGGACTAACGCTACCGAAGCTATTTGCCTCTCCTGTTCCATTAACTGCTTTGTCTGGTTTTGCAAGCCTCTAATGCTATAGGTGCTAATACCTAAAATAAGCAAGGCTACGACCATAATGAAATAAATACTGCCCCTTTGCACTTTATAACGGATCTTTTGGGCTTTTGCTAAAGAAGTTTGAATGCTTTCAAAATAAAACCTACGTAATGGCTGGCTTGCCTCCTGTAATTGGTTAAGCGAACGAACCAGTGAAGCGGCAGCCAAAGCCGTAGGTTTGGGGTGTAGGGTTGTAATGGCTTTAGTCAACTCGAAGAAAGCTTGCCGTGCTGGAACAAGTAATCTGGCCTCTTGTTTTTCATGGGCGGAAAAATCTGACCTCTTTTCTTCTTCCTGCTCACCTCGGGCCCAGGAAGACAGTATTTTGGTTATTTTGTCAGATTTTAATTTTAATTGACCCACGGACAGCATTCCTGCCTGCCAAGCGCTGATATCCGTTGATGTTTCTTTCAGGGCATCTTCGGCGGAGACCATGCGTTGGTATTCTTTCCATTCATCCTCAAACTGAAGTTGATAAATACGAATCCCCTCTAAATAATGCAGGCCAATCCCTCCGGCAACGGCAATCACTAACCCAAGAACCACAAATGCCCCTGTGATTTTATTAGTCAGTTTTAAATAATACGATTTCACAATTTCTTCACCTGTTTTCTGATAAAAACCACCACAAATAGCCCTTCCGCAACCAATGAGGCGACACCCAACGGTTCTAACCATGCGTCAGGTTCAGCTGGAATGTAAGGCAACCCCACCGTACGGCTGATCACATAACCAATCAAGGAACCTACCGCGATGAGAAGCCCCAGGTTCCATCCCCAGTTATGGCCTCGATAAATACCATAGGCGGCAACCAATGCGCCAGCCCCGTTAGCGTAGAAAAGCCAACCCTTATAAACCGCATCACTAAAACTATCCGGCGCGTCAATCACATGAATGAGGCCAGTAATCAATATCAACACAATTCCAAACCATAAGAAAACTCTTTGCGTATGAACCATAGCGACAATTCCTTTTTTAGATGATCGGGATCATGAGTGAGTAAAAAATTTTTCTTTTCGAGATAGTATCATAGGCCATTATTTTGGACAACCATTTTCTCCCCATCCTCCCATTAATCCTACGGTCCTTCACAGACAGGGCCATTAAAAAAATAACCAACTAAACCGCATCCGCCTGGATGCTTTCGGGAGGAATCTCGTCCTTTCTCGTAAGCGTAAGATAGATGACCAAGCCCAAAATCGTGCTGAGAAACAGCGCGCTTGTTGCAGTGGTCCCCAGGCCCAAGCCACCATCAGCGCGGGCCTGTGAAAGATAATCGCCAATAGATGCGCCCAATGGCCGAGTCAGGATATAAGCCAACCAGAAAATAAGGACCGCGTTCCTGGGCTGATGCTTATGCTCCGCAGGCAATCTTCCCTTAACAATAAAATGTACGATCGTTATGATCGCAATTAGACCGGCGAATATAAACACCGAGGTCAAATATCCAAGGCCAAACTTTTCCGCAGAGAGATCACCGGCGGCAGTACCCAAAGCGAACGTGAACAGAATGGCCAACCAGTAAAAGGCCTCACGGCGAGTCGTGACAATGGAATGGACGGACAACGTCTTCTCTACTGCATACCACACAGTGAAGGTCAGTACGAGCATAACGGAGAATACCCAGGTAGTCGTTTCCAGAGGGACTCCAAAATTATCTGACAAGTTGTCAGTAATCAAGGTGCCGACAACGCTAATAAGAACAACTGCGAGCCAGTAGAAAGATGGTATATATTTTCTTGCCTTCAACTGAAAAAACAAAACAACGACAAGCAGTACACCCATAACAAGCGAAGTCCAGGTCAGCCCAAAATGAAGCGTTTCATTCAGATAGTCTGCCGCAGTCTCTCCTACCGTAGTGCACAGGACCTTAATGATCCAAAAATAAATTGTGACTTCCGGGACCTTATTTAACATCTGCCTTATTTGCAGCGATTTTATTGACATCATTGACTACCTCCTTGTTATGAACAACACAATAAAACACCGGCATGACTAAAAGAGAAAAAAACATGGATCCAGCAAGTCCGCTGATCATGGCTATTGAAAATGGCCGTAATACTTCGCTCCCATGCCCCAGGTTTAACGCCATGGGCAGAAAACCTGCCATAGCTGCCAAATTGGTAATTAAAACAGGCCTAAACCGCAACTGGCAGGCTGCGTGGATGGAATCCATGAGAGGCCTGCCTTCCCTACGGTATCGTTCGACAAAATCAATGACCAAAATACCATTGTTAACGACGATCCCCATGACCGCAATCATACCGGTAAAAGAGGAAACATCGAATTCAGTTTGGGTGATAAACAACCCCAAAACCACAAATGTCGCTGAACACACTGTCCCAAAAAAAACAACAAGTGCGGTCCTATAAGACTCAAAAATAAACAAAAGCAACGCCAATATCAAAATAATAGAGATAGACAAAACAATTAATAATTCCCTAAATGAAGTTTGTTGGTTCTTATAATTACCTTCTAACTCAACTGTAAAACCGTCCTCTTTGATGTTCGCAAGGGCCTTTTTAATATCACTGACCACGTCCCCTAACGATCTACCGGATATCTCCGCGTTAACATTAATAGCAATTGTCCCATTTTTATGATGGATTTCCGTGTTCTGTTCAACCATTGAGTAAGTCGCAATTTTATGCAGAGGTAGAACACCACCATTGGGAGTATATATCGGGATATCCCCCAATTTGGCCATGTTGAATTGGTATGCCCCACCATAAAATTCTCTAATAGGGATTATTTCAACCCCTCTGTGTACATTTGAAACGACCTCTCCATAAAGCGCTAGTTGGGAATAATGGGAAACATCATTGACCCCTAAACCTAATAGTGAAGCCTGGGCCTGGTTGGCCACCATTTTAATTTCTTTTTGGGGTGCGGGCATATCAATGAGAACGCTGTCCAGCCCTTTAATCTTTTTGAGTTTATCTCTAACGGTTTCCGCGGCCGCCTGCAATTTATTAAAATCATTGCCTAAAACAGTGATGACGACCGGCTTGGCAGCCCCGGTCAAATCCCCCAGTCTGTCCGGCAAGATTTGATGAAAATCGGTATCCAAATAAGGAAATTGTCGAGTAATCTTCTCTTTCAACATATCCATGACCTCAAAAGTGGACTTTTTCCTGTGCTTATGAAGCAAAATCACTATTTCTCCAACATTGGGGGGGGCAAAAGGTGTTCCCAAATGAGTGCCTGTTTTACGAATATACATTTTAACTTCAGGTGCATCTTTAATAATCACTTCAACTTTGTCCATAATCGCGTCTGTAGCCTCAATGGAAAAACCAGCAGGTGCTATGTAATCAAGCACAATGTCCCCTTCATCCCATTTAGGCAGAAAGCCATTATGTAATTTTAAAAAAACAAAAACACATAAAATGCTGAGGAGGCCGCAGACCGTGACAAACAAAGATTTTCGTCTTAAAGCAAAACTCAGGGACTTTAAATAACGCCCTTTCAACCTTCTAAACAAACTTCTTTCTTCATGCTTGGGTCCTTGACCGTGATAATTTTCAATAAAATATTTAATCAACACGGGGATGACAAAAACCGCCATAATCAAGGAAATAATGATGGTCGTTGCCAGTGTGATGGCCAGCGGCCTAAAAAACAACCCGGAAAGACCACTAAGGATATTCAGCGGGATAAATATAATAATGCTGACCAGGGTCGCCCATAACGTGATCGGAAGGATATAATCCATGGATTCCGCCAAAGGCTGGGAAGACTTTCTTTGCCTTTTAAAATGTACATAATTCTCCGTTACAACAATCGCGTTGTCCGCAATGATGCCAATCGCTGCCGATAGCCCACCTAAAGTCATGATATTAACGGTCAAACCCAATGCTTTAAGGACTAAAAACTCGATAACAATGACAATCGGTAGCACACACATGATAGGCAGAGCGTATCTAAAGCCATTCATGACATAATAAACAATCATTAAAATAATGATAACGGCGACCAAAATATCGAACAATATGCCTTCAACAGAGTATTTAACAAAATCGGACAAATCCCATTTAACAATATGCAGCTTGTTGTTGAATTCTTTTTCAATCTCCGCCATCTTAATATCAAGCTCTTTGGAGACCTTTAAACCATCCGCGTTCT
>JAJXTI010000041.1 GCA_021783915.1 bacterium | reverse complement strand
ATCTCCGGTACTTATTAATGCTACATTTTTTTCTTTACATAAACTTAAGGCTTCCTTGCACCTAGCTTCTTCACCCATCATTCCTGTCGAATATAATTCTTTATCTTTAACTAATTCTTTTATCATATCTATATACTTATTATATCCCACAATAACATCACTATCTTCAATTGCTTTTAAAGCCCTTAAGCTCATGTTTTCAATACTTCCAGGACCTATTCCTATAACTTTTAATTTTCCCATTTTAAATCCAACTTTCTATTTGTTTTTATCTATTGAATATTGTTCAATTTTTATCATTATCTAGTTTTATATTATACCACTTTGCTATATAATAAAAATATATTTTTAATTGAATTTGAGCAGGAATTGTTAAATTGTGAAACAACTGTTGTTGTAAACCTTCACCAATGATAATTTGATCTGTTTTAGGATTATACGTATTCGTGCGTATGTCCTTTTTAAGATGATTCAAGAGCACGGCCTGTTGGTCTGAAGAAATGTCTTTAAACACCTTCCCGTATTGGACTTGCGCCCAATCATTCAAAATAAATTCCAGTTCACGGTGCAGCCAATCCGCGGACCAATCGGGTGCTACATAAGCGCCATGTCCCCAAATAGTGCCAACTTCCATGCCGCCCATGGACTGCCAAACATTTTGGCCGTCTTCGATATCGTCCTTGGTCAGGACAACTTGACCATCCGTAGTGATGATCTGTCGAGGAATAGGCGGCTGGGATTGATAAATTTCGTATCCCTGCCATCCAAGAACGGTAAACGAAGCAACAATGACCAAAATAAAAGCCCACCAATAGTTCTTCATAACACATTCCTCCTGTTTTTAAATTCAATTACTCAAACTCAATAAAATGGCTAAATCCTCATCGGCCCTTAAAGAATGCGGGGCGTTGGCCGGCATAAAAATGCAAACCCCCTCTTCCATGGCGATTTCTTTATCGAATAATTTAAAACTTCCTTTTCCATTAAGAACATAGACGCAACCATTTTTAGTTGAAGTGTGGGTATCGATATCCGCCCCCTTAGACAAACACATTAATGTAAAATTATATGTCGGAGATTTCGCAATGACCTTGCTAAATATGCTTCCCTTGGGAAAGATCATTTCTTTAAACAAATTGAGGAAAAATCCTTGGGTTTCCATTATTGGCTCTTTTCTGTTTGTACTTCTGTTTTATTCTTGCAATCCAAGCATAATTCTTCGACGATCCCCTGTTTTGACAAGATGCTGTAGATCCTTTTACAATCACTAGCCAAGGCATACAGATCTGCTGCGCTGGGAACCTCCCCCTTCTTTAGCCTGGATTCCCAATTGCATAAATCCATATCGAGATATTCTAATAATTTAAAGGGGCACTCTTCGCAACGGCCTTCGCAGTTTCCAGAAAAAGTAAGATGAAAGGGTATTCTTTCCCGCGCCTCCTTGATCAAATTTTCCATAGCTACTTTGGTGGTTGGCTTCATAATAATAGTTCTTAAAATCGCACCCATTCATGCGATTCTTAACGAAAAAATTTTATGTTTTACTTAAACTGGCAATGGTAGTATTTTTTAAGAAGTCCCTATATGCCCGGCGAACAACATCCCAGCTTTTATGGGCACAACATGCTCTCGATTCCGAACAAATTCCATTGCCCATAAAGCAGTCCTCCCATTGTTTAACATCTTCAAGCGCGTCTACAATATCATATAAACTGATCCCTGATTGCCCTTTCGCCAATCTAAAGCCCCCTTTGAACCCTTTTTGAGAGACTACTACTCCCTGTTTTGCCAGCCGCTGCAATACCTTTCCCAAATAATTTTCTGGAGCCCGTATGTTTTTAGCAATACTCCTCACCCCTAACGCTTCATCGGGCGGTAGCCGGGATAGAAACAATAGTGCTTTAATCGTCAATAAACTTGTTTTAGAAATCATAATCGCATGCCCATATGTGATTTTAATATAGTTTACTTAAATTAATAAAAAGCTCAATCTGTAAATATACGTAACTTGATACGTAGTTTCACTTAAATTTCTATTTACAAAAGAATGGAGACTATATTTCCTTGGGAACGCCACTTTGATGACAAACTATAAATCAAAATGTTCGTTGACCAATACATTGCCGATACCATCGCTCCCCATGTGAAGGAAGCCCTCAACACACCGGCGCCTCTAAAAGACGAACGCCCCGCCGGAATTGCTTCCGACAGGGCGTTAACCGCTGACAGTGGGATTTCGCCCAACCGTCCACATTGGCTCCCCGACCCTATAACCGCGCGAACTCCAAGGGTGTTTACCCTCCATGTACCCATACACTTTATCTTCAATAAAGACAAGAGGCTGCGGATCAGCGCCTACACTTCCAGCCGATCTTCCGGCCGCGCCACGAGAACGTAAAGTGCGGGCATCAGGAAAATGCTGATCAGCAACCGCGAAAACAGGCCGCTGACGATGACCAACGCGAAGGGCCTTTGCGTATCCGTACCGACGCCTGTCGCCAACGCCGCCGGCAATAGCCCCAGCGCCGCCACCAATGCTGTCATCATGATAGGCCGCAGTTGCACAATAGCGCCTTCACGAATGGCCGCAGCGATTCCAACACCACCTTGACGTAGTTCGTTAACGTAGGAGATAAAAACAACAGCCGTTTGCACTGAGACCCCGAACAAAGCCAGAAAGCCGACGCCGGAGGAAACGGAGAACGGCATCCCTGTAAGCCAAAGCGCCAAGACCCCGCCCACAGGCGCCGAAAGTACGACACCGAGCACAGTGATGACTGGAAACTTTAGATTTCCGTAAAGCGCGAACAGCAAGAGAAAAATCACAAACAGAGTAGCTGGCAAAATGACATCAAGTTGCCGCTGCGACTGGGTGTATTGCTCGTATTCTCCACCCCAATCCAAACGATAACCTATCGGCAAGGAAACCTTTTGTTGAACCTGTTTTATTGCATCGCCCACCGCACTGGCAAGGTCGCGTCCCTCCACCGAAAATTGGACACCGATGTAACGCGAACCGTTCTCGCGGTAGATGAACGACGCTCCATTCGTCACCTGGATGTCCGCGAATTCCTTAAGCGGGATCTGCTGACCTCCGGGCGTAGGCACCAGGATATTGCGAATGGCTTCGGCGCTGTCCCGGTATTGAGAAGCGAGGCGAACGACAAGATCAAACTGCTTTTCTCCCTGCACCACCTGTGTGGCCACATCTCCTCCAATGGCGGCTTGAATCAAACCGTTGATGTCGGCGACGTTCACACCGTAACGGGCAATCTTGGCACGTTTGATATTAATGATCAGGCTCGGCTGGCCGAGTTCCTGTACTACGGTCACATCCCTGATGCCACGCACGTGTTGGAGGATTTGCTTGATCGCCGTCCCCTTTTGTTGGAGAGTCGCCAGATCAGGACCGAAAACTTTCACGGCCAAAGCACTTTTCAAACCGGTTTCTGCCTCGTCCACGGCGTCCTCAGCGGGCTGGGTGTAATTGAAGACGATCCCGGGAAGCTCCTGAAGCTTGCGGTTGACCGCGGCGATAAGTTCGGGCTTCGTGCGATAAGGGCCGGTCCATTTAGAATAAGGTTTGAGGCCAACGTAAAATTCGACATTGAAAAAGCCGGTCGCGTCGGTGCCATCATCCGGCCGTCCAAGTTCCGAGGCGACTGTGGTGACTTGAGCAAAAGAACGCAAAATCTTCCGGATACGTGGAGTAATCTTGGCCGCTTCATCAAATGAAATGGTATAAGGCATTGTCGCACGCACCCAGAGTGCACCTTCGTCCAAGTGCGGCATAAATTCGGCGCCGATGCGTGGGATAAGCAGTAACGAACCAGCCAACAGGATCGCTGAGGCGAATGTTGTACCCCAAGGACGTGCCAAACAAAAATCAAGACCCTTGGCGTAAGCGGATTTAATGGCTTCAAACACCGGGTTGCGCCTCTCTCGTACGCCTTTGCGCATGAACCAGGCACACAACACCGGCAGCAAGGCCAGCGTGACAACCAGAGAGGCAACAAGCGCGTAAACCATCGTGTCAGCCATAGGTTTGAATAGTTTGCCCGACGGTCCCGACAGGGCATAAATCGGCAAAAATCCGGCCACGGTTACCGCAACCGCGTAGAATAGTGGCCGGTCAACCTCTAGCGCCGCGTCCACCACAACCTCCCGGATGTTCAGCGGCGTTTCCTGCCGCTTGACGATCTGGCGGAAAATATTTTCCACCATCACCACGGCGCTATTCACCAGGATACCGAAGTCCACTGCCCCGATGGACAGCAGGTTAGCCGAAGCGTTCTTAAGGTGGAGACAAACAAAGGCGAACAGCAATGACAGCGGAATGGCCGTGGCGACGATTAAACCGGATCGGACGTCGTAAAGGAAAAAGATAAGGGTCACCACCACCAGCAACATGCCGCGCAACAGGTTGCGCTCCACGACTTGCGTCGTCAACGCCACCAAATGGCTGCGGTCATAGAACGGCAGGATCTTGACATCTTTTGGCAGGATTTGGTCGTTTAATTTCTTCGTTTTGGCCTCAACTCTCTTTAGAACGTTTTGGGTCTTTGCACCGGTGCGCATGAGAATGACGCCTTCCACGGCATCATCCTGGTTCATGTAACCGAACTCGCCAAGACGCGGGGCGATACCGATGACCACCCGTCCGACGTCTTTGACCAACACCGGCGTGCCGTTGTGCACAGCCAGAACGACATTGCCTATGTCCTCCAATGTATTGAGCCGGCCCAAGCCACGCACGTAATAGAATTGACCACCTTGCGGGTAAAATCCTCCCCCAGCGTTGCCGTTATTGGCCGCCAACGCCGCTTCTACCTGCGGCACCGACAAACCAACCGCAGCGATTTTGTCCGGATTAAGTAATACCTGATATTGCATGTCGCCCCCTCCAAAACCGGAATCGTCCGCTACGCCGCGTACGGATTTATATTGTGAAGCAATGATCCAATCTTCAAAGGTCTTGAGTTCCATCGCAGAGCGGTCGGGACTCTGCAGCACGTAGCGGTAAATCAGGCCAGAGGGTGAAGAAAGCGGCGACACTGACGGCGTCACGCCGCTCGGCAGACTCAAACCGGTAAGCCGATTGAAAACCCGCTGGCGGGCAAAATAGTTATCCGTACCGTTGCGGAAAGTGAGGATCACGTCGGACAATCCGTAAAGTGAGATGGAACGGATGGTGGACATTTTGGGAACGCCGTTCATCCCAAGTTCTACGGGTACTGTGATCAGCCGTTCCACCTCTTCGGCGGCATGGCCCGGCCATTGAGTGATGATCTCAACCATCGGCGGCGACAAATCCGGATAGGCATCCACCGGAAGCTTGCCGAGCGACCAGGAACCGGCGGCAATCAACACAAGCGTCATGAGGACGACGAGAAAGCGCTGACGTAGCGACGACGCCACGATTCGATTCAGGATCGAAGCCGGGCGCGGTGGAGGTATGTGGGAAGACGATTGGTCACTCATTGGTTTTGAAGAAATTGAACAAAGATGCCGCCTTCAACCACAATCCGGTCTCCTTCCTTGAGGCCTTCAGTGATGTCATATTTGTCACCGGCGCGATAACCCAAAGTCACATGTTGTCGCGCGAAGCTGCCATCCGGCTGAGCGACATAGACAAACGGCAAATTTTCAGAATCGTGTAAAATCGCTGAAACCGGAACCAGCAGGCCGGTGCTTTCCTGCTGGGCGTGAATCAACACGCGGACATACATCTGCTTCTTGAGAACATCGCCGGGATTTGGGACGACCACACGCACCGCCACCGACCGCGTGTCAGGATCCACTTGCGCTGAAATGTTATCTACTGTTCCGGTAAAATTTGGCGTGGCAATGCCGGTTTCCACTTCAGCAGGGTCGCCAGCGCTGACCATAGTAACATCCGGTCCGAACAGGTGTGCTATAACCCAGACCCGAGAAATATCGGCAATAGTGAAACACGGTGTACTACCGGCTTGCAGCAGTTGACCAGGCGTGATCAATTTTTCCACCACGGTTCCCGCGATGGGCGAACGAATCATGCCCTCGATGTATGGAATCGGTTGGTTTTCCTGGATGTCTTTGATGGTTCGGGGACTAATATTCAATGATCGTAGTTCTTGAAGGGCGGCGTCGCGGTCGGCTTCGGCGTTGACAGCGTCCGTTTCCGCCTGCCGGGCCTCGCGCTTGGAAACACCCTGTTGTTGCAATAGATCTTTGTCCAAATCAGCGAGCATGCGTGCATTTCGCGCTGTAGCAAATGCTTTACGATAGGTGCTGATGGCCGCGGCGAAGTCGGGTGAATTCACTTCTACCAATGGTTGTCCGGCCTTTACCTGTTCACCAAGAGAAACAAGTAGTTTCATCACCGGGCCGCCAAACGGCGCCAGCACCGTAGTGGCCTGATTCCGGTCAAAGTCTACCGTTCCGGTGGCTTCGACGGTTTTGCGGAACTTAACCGGTTCTACAGTGTAAAGATGAATGTTCTGTCGCTGAGTTGCTGTAAGCGTTACGTTACTAGCGATCACAGATGATGCCTGGGAGCTGCTGTCGGTTTTGGACGAACAGCCCGTGAGCGTTGCAGCGACAACCGCCGCCATGACTGCAAAGAATTTATTTTTCATTGTTTATCCTTGGTTAAATCTGGGCGATTCCACCAACCGCCACCTAGCGCCTCAAACAACGCTGCTGTGTCGGAAAAACGATTGGCTTGCGCTTGGATCAGGTTGATGCGCGCCTGTTGATAGGCTTGTTCCGCGCTTAACAATGCCAGTTCACCGGCATAACCAGCCTGCGTTTGTCTCCGTGTCAGATCCAACGTGACCTTGGTTGCCCAAGCAGCATTGGCGGCGGCCTTTAGCATCTTGGCATCCTGTTCAAGCGCATTGAGGGTATCCGCGACGTTCTGAAAGGCAGCCAGTACAGTGCTGCGATATTGCTCCGCCGCCTGGACATATGCTGCCTTGGCGGCCCGTTCTATGTGGAGCCGCTGGCCTCCTTGGAAAATTGGAGCCATCACTGCGGCACCCAACCCCCAAAAGCCAGTGCCCGAGGCGAAAACCCTATCAATGGACAGAGCTGTGCTACCTGCATCGGAGGTGAGCGTAATGTTCGGCAGCCGATTGGCGATGGCGACGCCGATCTGTGCGCTGGCAGCGTGAAGATTTTCCTGTGCCTGACGAACATCCGGACGCTGCTTGACAAGCCGCGATGGAAGGCTGACGGGCAATTCTTCGGGCAATCGCAGAGTGGAAAGCTTGAATTTTTCGGCTGGTGCCTGGCTTGGGAATTTACCAGCCAGCACCGCCAAAAGATCTTGTTGCTGGGCCAATTGTTTGCACAACGGCGGCAATGTGGCAGCAACCTGCGCCAATTGCGATTCCTGTACGGCGACGTCAAGGCGACCGGCATAACCTTTCGCAAATTGGTAGCGCAGGATGTGGACCATTCTGGAATTGATGGCGATGAGCCGGCGGGTTGCGTCAACCTGCGCCTGCAACGATGCCTCCTGAATCGCCGCCACCGCCACATTGGAACTCAAGGTTACATATGTCGCGATGAGTTGGAAACGCACCTCGTTCTCCTGCGCTCTCAATGATTCCATGGTCCGCCGGTTCAGACCGAAGACATCGGGCGAATATGAAACGCTGACCTGTGGCGTAAAAAGATTGTATTGAAATTCGTTTGGCACCACGGGATAGTTGGGAGTCGGAGCGAGCAAATTTGATTGCTTCTGGCGGTTCGCCGAGAACCCTGCTGTTATACTAGGAAAATAGATGCCGCGCTGTGCCTGGACGTTTTCATTGGCTACACGCAATGCCGACTGTGCTGCTTTAAGATCAGGATTGTTGGTAAGCGAAAGTTCAATCAACGCATTAAGCGGTGCCGAATGAAATAGCGTCCACCATTCAGCGCGGATGTTGAGTCCATCCACAAAATGTTGTACCGCGCCTCCGGCCACGTTTGGCGTACTGGCGGTGCCCTGAAGACTCATGGGGGTGTAACAGTTAATATTTGGCGCAGCGGGATTCTTGAAGTTTGGTCCTACTGCACACCCGACGACGAATAACAAGTTTAAGGCTGCGGTAACGCGCAAGGCACGACATTTAAAAATTGAATTCATAGGCTCTGTCATATTGTGCAGGCTATCCCCTGCATGGCTATTTGTGTTACCTTAAGCCGGAGCAGAGGTCACCACGACCGCCTTCTTAAATAGAGAAGGGCGGGTAGAATTGGAAATTTATATGGTAAGTTAAAACAATAAGGGTGGCGCGCGGGGATTGGAAGAGTTGTAGCAGAATAGAAGCGATTGATCCTCCCTAACCAGGGTGAAGGGCAACCATTGAAAAACTGACGCGACAAAAACAAAAGGAAGTGCCAAAATGATCAAATAGATTGCCAGCTGGTAAAGGGGACAGTCATCATGACCTTGCTTGGTGCCATGATGATGAATGCGATCATGGAGATATTCTCCACCGAGGGATACGGAGAGGAAGAAAGCGACAGCAAGAAACGCTAATGCAAGAAGATATTTCTTCTTTAAAATATGCATTTTGATTTTCGAATGGTCAATAAACGATTTAAGTATAAACATCAATGAGTAAATGTCAATAGTTATACAATATGATAAATTCCAGAAAATATTAAATAGATATTAAGGCAACAAAACTAACATCCATTTACTGAAATATATTCCGCCTTGCAATATGTTATAAGGCCATGATCATCTCTTCGTTTCCTAATCTTTGCTTCTTGCATTAAATTTCTCCTATGAATGAATAAATTTAAGCAGCAAAGAATAGTCCCCTTGGTCTGCTTTCCTTAATGCTTTTAGATAAGCGTCCCTGACCTTGTCTTCATCCACAATGGCTTGAAGGGACCAATTAAACGGTTTTTGTTTTAACACTTCTTCAAGAAGAATGTCCGTCATTAAACGAGCATGCCGGCCATTACCATTTGGAAACAAATGAACCAAAACCAACTTATGATGAAACCTCAATAATTCTTCTTCGCTCTGTTCTCCTGTCGTTAACTCATGCTCACGAGCCAAACGTTGGATATCAATTTCTTTGCCTTCCTCTGACAAAATTAATAACTTTGTGACCGCTTCAGATATAGGGGATCCTTGAGGAAGAAAAGCAATAACCATTAACAACGGACTCTCGCTATTGATAACCGCACAATAAGAAAGCCCTTCAACTATATAGCTGAAGGGTTTCTTTGTACTGAAAAACTCCCCGGTCACCCCCAAAATCCGAACTTTTTTTATGAGGTCATTTTGGGGCTTACGAATGCCAAAAGTAGAAATAGGTGGATCATTTTTAAATCAAAGTCAGCGCCAAAAAAAGAGACCTCCAATCGCCTCCGGCTATAGGGCTGCCCTTACAAATTTAATTTTTCTCCCCACTATTATCAACATCAATAATCCAAAGCCTAAAAGAAATATAGATGCCGGCTCAGGAACAACGGTATCTGAAGCCAGATGAAGCGTCAAATCATCAATGGCCATGCCGTCTATCAAGTTCCCATTGTTATCATAATAACCGCCATCTGTATTAAACTCTATGGCTGAAACCGGACCATTTTCAAGGCTAACTGGACCAATAGGGTGCCAGGTACCATCACCATAGATTGGATTCCCGCCGTTTGAAGTAAATCCATTCCCATTCCAATCATAGGCAGTACCAAACATGCCAACGCCTGGCTGGCCCAGCGAATAGAGATCAAAAGAATTCACATTTGTATCTAGGTTCGTAAAATCAAGCAAGACATCTGAACCGCTCAAAAATGAACCGCTTCCCGTAGTATGGTCGGGATACGTATTATGAACATCGCCTGCCATAATGGTGTTGGAAATAGAAGCATCACCGTTTATGTCTACCATGCCAATAAAGCCGTGCGACGTATTATAAACATAAGTATAAGTATTTCCATAAATATAGTCAGACCCATAAGTTGAACCGTCTACCCAAAGCGAAGGATCATCAAAATTGACAAAAATCTCAGCCTTGGCCAAGCCAGAAAAACCAAACAATAAACCCACAACCAGCAGCGTTGATAACAAAAGTTTCTTCATTTTTCTTTCTCCCTCTCTTAATTGATAAACTTTGAAAAATCTTTAAAATCGATATATGGAATGAAGCATAGGTCCTGGTTGTTCTTTCTCAATAGGACGAACTAGGACAGCCTCGAAAAACTTAAAAGTTCAATAAATAATAGCGAGTATATATTATAGAAAGCTCTTTTTCAAGTTAACAGGACAGTTTTTAATAACTATATCTATTTATTTTACAATGGTTTACAAGATGATTAAAATATATTTAAGTCTATCGCAAAAAATAAACCCCTAAAAAGCGGTGGACGTCCCCATTTTTATTAAACAACTCCTCCGCCAGGGCCCAGCCCTCCGGTCGCTTTGCTATCGCAGAGCTCCCTTCGGCCCCCCTCGGCAGCCTGTGGCGGCCCACAATTCGAGCCCTCGATAAGTACTTTAAAACAAAAAGACACCCATTAAGGGTGTCTTTTAAAACTCCCCGGTCACCCCCAAAATCCGAACTTTTTCTATGAAGTCATTTTGGGCCTTACGAATGCTAAAAACCGCGATCGATGAATTATTTTAAATTAGCTATCCACTCAATTTTACGATGGGCCTGTACACAATCCCTTAAATATAAATTAATTAAATTCTGATAAGGCACGCCCATTTCCTTAGCCATGGATTTAAAATAGCTAATGATGTCTGCTCCTAATCGAATAGTAACAAGTTTTTTCAAACGAACAGCATAAGGATTGCGGCGAAACTTCATTTTTGATAAATCATATTCTATTCTCATGGCTTTTGACCTGCCCCTACTAGTTGTGCCAACTGTTGTGTAGTACTAACGGCTGGTTTAACCAACTTGACTGCACTGTTTCTGGTGCTGGCGGACGATACCCCAGCGAACTATGCGGCCTGATGGTATTGTATTGAATCCTCCAGCGTTCAATTAAAACCTGTGATTCATAAAGCGTATCAAAAATTTCCCTATCCAGCAACTCATTACGTAGTTTGCCATTGAACGATTCAATGTAACCATTTTCCCAAGGGCTGCCAGGCTCAATGAATAGCGTGTCAACGCCTTGCCGTTTAAGCCAGAACCGTACACGCCTGGCTATAAACTCTGGCCCATTGTCTGAACGAAGGTATTGCGGTGTCCCACGTTCAACGAATAATCGGGCTAAGACTTCAATGACTCTTGCTGAATTTAACTTCCGGTCAACCTCTATAGCCAAACATTCACGGGTAAACTCATCAATAATGTTAAGCATCCTAATGGCTCGACCATTATGTGTCCTGTCCATCACAAAATCATAACTCCATACATGATTTTTGTACCTTGGCCGTAATCGTACACAGGAACCGTCATTGAGCCATAAGCGTCTGCGTTTGGGCTGTTTTTGCGGAACTTTTAATCCTTCCCGTCGCCAAATTCGTTCAATACGCTTATGGTTGACGTCCCAACCCGTAAGTTTTAACAATCCCGTTATCATTCGATAACCATACCGTCCGTATTCTTTAGCCAGATTAATTATCTCTTTGACTAATACTGGCTCATCATCTTTGATACGGCATTGGTAATCTTGCGTTGACCTGGATTGACCCAATAATCTACATATACGCCTTTGTGATGCTTGAGCAAAAGCTGCCATCAAAGCTTCGATCGCCCGGCGTTTCTTGGCCGGGCTTAGAAGTTTCCCCGGGCTGCCTCCTTGAGGATTGCTATATCCAAAGATTGGTCAGCTACTATCTTCTTTAACCTCGTATTTTCCTGCTCTAACTCTTTATACCTTCTTGCTTGGTCAACTTTCATCCCGCCATATTCTTTGCGCCAGCGGTAATATGTTGCATCCGTTATTCCCACTTGCTTGCAGGCGGCTAGTATATCCATCCCCTTGCCTTGATGAATTTCAATTTCCCGTAACTTTAAAATGATGTCTTCTGCTTTGAACCTTTGCTTTGCCATTTTTGTCCCCTTTCTGTTGCCATTATACTACACAATCATTGGCTCAGATTTTGGGGGCTAGGTCAGCACCATCATTTATACCCTGAATAAACCTACATTAGAATGACCAGAAAAGGGAACCCATTCCATGCGGATCTTCCCCATCGGGCATTGGTCAACGCAGCGTTCATTACTTAAACAAACTTTCGAATCAAACCTAACTTTACCGTCAATAATAGATAGAGCGCCAGAATGGCATGTTGGGGGGCGAGGACAAGCTCTGCAAGCAGAACAATCCAGATGATCAAAAATGGGAAGCCATTTGTGTTTTATGAGAGCCATACCGACTCTTTCCATTTATATCATAATCAAATGCTTCAAATTCATAACATCCCTAAAAGGCAAAACCCCCAACATTTTTCCATCACCATCCACTAGAGGCAATGCCCGAAAGCCATAACGCGAAAAAACTTCTGAAGCCTCTTTAAGCGTGCTTTCCGGATTCAAACTAACAACCTTCGTCACCATAACATCTTTAAGCAGCATTTCATCTTCTCTCATTAATAGTTCTTTGAGATCAATGACCCCCAACAGTTTCCCCTGATCATCAAGAATATAAAAATACATTATGGCTTCTTTGCCTTTGGCCAGCCGTGGGAAAGCCCTGCGTGCCTGCAAAACAGTCTTATCAGGAGTGGTACTTATAAAATTCGTTGCGACAAAATCTATTATTTTTGCTTCCTGTTTTTCCAAAATACTCTTAATCTTGATGGCATTTTCTGTTTTGAGTAGCTTCAAAAGAATGTTGACTTCACCCCATGGCAAGACAGAAAGAATGTCAGCGGCTTGGCCAGGTGTCATTTCATTGATAAGTTGGGCGACCTTCTCTTTTTTCAAAGACGCAATCAGGTCTCTTTGAATGCGGGGATCAAGCTCTTCCAAAGTTTCTGAAGCATGTTCTGGATCAAGTTCCTTAAATATTTCCATACGCTGTTCGTGGCCTAATTCTTCCAGGATATCAGCCAGATCAACGGGCTGAATGACCGCAACCTGATCTTTGAGGACTTTTAATTTTAAATCCCCTTTAAAGCTACTGATAGTATCTGGTAGCGGTTCCACATAGCTCCAGGAAACCGCCTGTTTACCGATCTTTAGAGCCAGGCTATTGATAAAATTGGCTAGTCCCCCTAAGCCAATGCGCCGTAGGAAGGCATTCTTGCTTAAATCGACTTCAGTAACGTACAATTGACCTTTTTTCAGGACCAATTTAACATCATAAACAACCTCAACTTCCCGCCCCTCACCATCGTAGACCTTCTTATCCAGGATATAATCTTTTAATAAAATAGCGCCTTCAGGGGGGGGAGCGGCGTAATTTTCCAAAGCTTCAATATCAACAACAAAACAATTTGATTCAACGATCTGAGCCTTCCCCCAGGGGATGAGAAGTTGGGGATCTCCCATAGGACGGTCAACAATTAAATGAGTCACCTCGGCAAATTTATCTCTATCAACAATGATAAAATCCGATAATTTGCCTAATTTTTTGTCAGACGACAGATAGACAACTGCTTTAACGATCTCACTTAAATAAAATGTCCTGTCTTTTCCATTCATATTCAACCCTGTTTAATCGTCATAAAAAGTTTAAAAAACAATAGTCCAACCAGTAACAACAGATAAATACGTAAAAATAGCAGGGCAATTTTTGTTGGCTTATTTGTTTTTAATGCCGGTGTAGCATATTTTTTATTGATGGCTTGGATGGTAGCGAACAAGTCTGAGATGGCTCTTTTCATGACCCTATCCTATTGACATAAGTTTGGGAACAAGGTGGTTATCCCGTACAAGGTTGATAAAATAATGATCATCGCAACAATAGTAATATTCATAATATTATCAAATAGGTTGTTCTTCAGTTTCCCCATTGTTGCCTCATCATTAAGCAGCAATATCAAAAACACCAGTGCCGCCGGTAATAATGTTACAGCAATCACTTGAACAAAAAGAGTAATCAAAACCAACGGCGCACCAGGGATTAAAACAACAATACCTGCTGAAACCAAAGCAAAAAAATAAAACACATAAAACCAGGGGGCTTCCCTAACCTTATTATTAAGCGAATGTGCCCATCCGAAAACCTCCCCAAAAGCCCAAGAACTTGCCAACGATATGCAAACAGCTCCTAATAGGCCCGCATCAAAAAGACCAATAGCCAAAAATGTTCCCAGATATTTGTTAACATCCATTAATTTTAAAGCAGCAGTACCTGCGCTATCGATATTGGAACCAAATAAAACCGTGCCTGTGACAATTATAATAAAAACGGCAGTCAATACCGTAAAAAGCGCCCCTATAGCGGTGTCCAATCTTCCCCAACCTATGTCTTTGATTTGCATATTCTTATCAACACAGGCGCTTTGTTGAAAGAAAATCATCCATGGAGCAATCGTAGTCCCGATATTGGCCATCAACATAAAAAACAATCCATTGGTTAGCCCGCCTTTGGGAAAATGCGGGACTAGCGAATTATATAAAACGCTGTGCCATGATGGATGGATCAAGAATGCAGCAGGGATATAAATCAAATTGAGCGCACAAAAGCCCATAACAATTTTTTCCCACGTCCAATAACGCCCCTGTAGCACCATCCAAGCCATCAGCAGGCATACAGCCAATACCGTTAAAACAGGCGGAACATGGAAAATACTCATAGCAGCCGTCATACCGATAAATTCGGTAACCAACGTCA
>JAJXTI010000040.1 GCA_021783915.1 bacterium | reverse complement strand
ATGTCAAAAATCCTTGACCTAGTCCAGTTCGCGTGGCATACAGGATGCACCGACCCTGATTGCACTTCTTGATCACAATAATAAGCCATTCCTAGCTCTGGAGTGATTGTTAAATGTAATAAATTATTAATAGAAGCATAATCTCCGCAAGCCGTTGTACAGTAATTATAATTGGGATTATTTTGTTTATAAGTCAACTGGCCAGCCCCAATACTTAATAAATTATGCATTGCATCTCGAGCATAGGTACGATTAACACCAATCATATAATTAGGAATCGCCATAGCAACCAGTACCCCTATGATAATAAGAACCACTATTATTTCCACCAAGGTAAAAGCGTGTTTATTTTTTCTATTGTTACGGACAAACGGCACCGGCAGTTCCTCCTTGACAACACGGATTATTAGCGTACGGGGGGCTACCATTTCCGCAATAAACAGGAACCGAACCAATATTAATAGGGTTCCCTAAAGTGGCATTCATTGTAAAATTGGCATTTCCATTCGTGGCAGTACAAGCCGTACCATTAGGGCAAGAATAGACCGTGCCCCCGGTAGATACGATATTTAAACCCAAAGATGCGCTACCAGTTCCATTTATACAATTTATAGTACAAGGAGAAAGATATGCCCCATTATTATTTTGAAAATAATTCTGCTGGGCCCCGTAAATGGCCACCAGATTACGCAAAGCATCTTGACCATAAGAACGCTGGATTGATTTGAGAAGATTAGGGATGGCCGTCATCGCAAGTATACCGACGATGATAGCGGTCACAACAACCTCAACTAACGTAAAAGCTTTTGTACCCATTATATGAATAACTCTCCTAATTAGCAAAAACCTACATACGCTCCGTTGCCAGTACAAGTCACGGAACCGTCACTATTTCTATTTACAACGACAAAATTAGCTAGAATACCTGTCCTGGTCGCTTTTATAGAATATGTTCCCAGTCCGTAAGCGTTGCCACCTCCCAAAGTATAAATAAAATTAGATCCCATATTGCTTCCAGGAGGAGTGTTATAGGAAGGGTCTAACATGTTTAGTGAAGTCCAGTTATTACATTGTGAAAACTGATAGTTGTTCTGGAGTCCACAGGTTTCTATAGAACTTTTTATAAAATTCATTGTGTTAATGGCTTCCTGCGCTCTGTTACGTTCTATTTGGGCAAAAAGACCTGGTAAAGCTATTGTGACCAGGACACCTAAAATGACTAAAACTATAATAATTTCTACTAACGTAAAACCAGTATTTGTTATTTTCAATGTGTCCATATTTAGACTCCTTGATTTAAATATAACACTCGCTCTATACCCTGTCAATCTAAGGTAAAGGGAAATATGATAACGCTTTCTTAAAATAATATATTTATATAATAAAAAACCCCCACGCTTTGTTCTGTGAAACAAAACAGTGGGGGAAAGAAAAGCGGTAACGTTCTACTCTCCCATAGCCTTGCGACTACAGTACCATCGACCTTGGTGGGCTTAACTTCCGTATTCGGTATGGGAACGGGTGTAACACCACCAGTAAAGTTACCGCAAAACATAAGGACAATTATGAAATATAGAGTAACACAAGCCAGAGCAAAAATTTTTGAAAACCCTTGAACTATAAAGCTCAAGGGAAAAAATGATCAAGCATTTGGCAGATTAGTACCGCTTAGCTTAAATTCTTACGAATCTTACACTTGCGGCCTATCAACGTCGTAGTCTACAACGTGCCTACATCCCCTTACGGAGAATCGATCATTCATCTTGAGAAGGGCTTCGTACTTATATGCATTCAGCACTTATCCCTTCCGAACATGGCTACCCAGCCATTACCCTTGGCAGGATAACTGGTACACCAGAGGTTCGTATCTCCCGGTCCTCTCGTACTAAGGAGATCTTCTCTTCAATGATCGTGCGCCCACACCAGATAGAGACCGAACTGTCTCACGACGTTCTAAACCCAGCTCACGTACCCTTTTAACCGGCGAACAGCCGGACCCTTGGGACCTTATACAGCCCCAGGATAGGATGAGCCGACATCGAGGTGCCAATCCGCGCTGTCGATATGAACTCTCGAGCGCGATCAGCCTGTTATCCCCAGAGTACCTATTGTTCGTTGAGCGATGGCAATCCCACATTCAACCACCGGATCACTAACCCCTACTTTCGTACCTGCTCGTCCTGTCGGACTCGCAGTTAGGCTCCCTTATGCGTTTGCACTCTACAGTCGATTGCCGACCGACTTGAGGGAACCTTTGGACCCCTTCGTTATTCTTTAGAAGGGAACCGCCCCAGTCAAACTGCCCGTCTGGCACTGTTCCCTGCCAGGATTCACTGGTCAAGGTTAGAATCTAGACTTCAACAGGCTAGTATTTCACCGTTGCCTCCAGCAAGGCTAACGCCCTGCCTTCACAGGCTCCTAGCTATCCTACACAATCAAAATCCAAATCCAATACCAAAGTGCAGTAAAGGTTCTGGGGTCTTTTCGTCTTGGTGCGGGTAGACGGCATCTTCACCGCCACTACAATTTCGCCGAGTTCCTCCTCGAGACAGCGCCCAAGTTGTTACACCATTCGTGCGCGTGGGAACTTACCCCACAAGGAATTTCGCTACCTTAGGACCGTTATAGTTACGGCCGCCGTTTACTGGGGCTTCAGTTCGTAGCTTCGCCTTACGGCTGACCACTCCCCTTAACCTTCCAGCACCGGGCAGGTGTCACACCCTATACATCGTCTTGCGACTTAGCAGAGTGATGTGTTTTTACTAAACAGTCACCCGGGCCTCTTTACTGTGGCCTTTGAAGCTGTGCCCGCGGAGGGCTTCACTTCTCCGGCACCCCTTCTCCCGAAGTTACGGGGTGATTTTGCCTAGTTCCTTAAGGAGGATTCTCTCGAGCGCCTTAGCATATTCTGCTTATCTACCTGTGTTGGGTTCCGGTACGATCGACCACGATACTGGCTTGATGGTTTTTCTCGGCAGCATGGCATCAACTACTTCTCCGCACTTGCGTTTGGATCCCCGTCAGCTCTCATCCTAACATCTCTGTTAGAACTACGACTTTAGACAAAGACAACCAACACTTTGCTAGTTTAGCCTCCTGCGTCACATCAAACTCATAACGTTCGTAGTCGGTTCAGGAATATTAACCTGACCTCCATCGACTACGCCTTTCGGCCTCGTCTTAGGATCGACTAACCCTGGGCGGATTAACCTTCCCCAGGAAACCTTAGATTTTCGGCGCTACAGTTTCTCGCTGTAGTTTTCGCTACTCATACCAACAGTATCACTAGTGTCAGCTCCAGCACTCCTTACGGTATGCCTTCAGCGCTTAACACTACGCTCCCCTACCCCTTACTACACCGCAGTGTAATAAAGCTATGATTTCGGTTATAGACTTGAGCCCCGATCATTTTCGGCGCAAAATCACTCGACCAGTGAGCTGTTACGCACTCTTTAAATGATGGCTGCCTCTAAGCCAACATCCTGGCTGTCTAAGTGATCTCACTTCCTTTACCACTTAGTCTATATTTGGGACCTTAGTCGATAGTCTGGGCTGTTTCCCTCTCGAGCGAGAAGCTTAGCCCTCTCGCTCTGACTTCCTAGATAAGACAAACGGTATTTGGAGTTTGGTTAGGTTTGGCAGCCCGGTGGGGCCCCTAGCCTATTCAGTAACTCTACCCCCGTTTGTTATTTACTAGAAGCTAGTCCTAGAACTATTTCGGGGAGAACCAGCAATTTCCACGTTTGACTAGCCTTTCACTCCGATCCACAGCTCATCGCGAATCTTTTCAACGATAATGCGTTCGGTCCTCCACCTAGCTTTCGCTAGGCTTCAACCTGGCCATGGATAGATCACGTGGTTTCGGGTTTATTATGCGCTACTTATTTTCGCCCTATTCAGACTCGGTTTCCCTGCGCCTGCGATCCAGAAGGATCTTAAGCTTGCAACGCATAATAACTCGTTGGTCCATTATGCAAAAGGTACGCCGTCAGCCATTTCCCTTGCGGGACATAGGCCTCCGACAGCTTGTAGGTTTATAATTTCAGGTTCTATTTCACTCCCCTCCCGGGGTTCTTTTCAACTTTCCCTCACGGTACTTGTACACTTTCGGTCAGACTGAGTATTTAGGCTTAGCCCATGGTCGGGCCAGATTCCTGCCAGATTTCCCGTGCCCGGCAGTACTTGGGATACCTCTAGGCTGTCATGGAATTTCGCATACAAGACTCTCACTTTCTTTGGTGTGTTTTTCCAAACACTTCTGCTATCCCACAACAATACCACATTAAGGTCCCACAACCCCAGCAAGCAAGCTTACTGGTTTAGCCTGTTCTCTCTTCGCTCGCCGCTACTAAGAGAATCACATTCGTTTTCTTTTCCTCAGGTTACTTAGATGTTTCAATTCACCTGGTATCGCCTCCTATACCTATGTATTCAGTATAGGATCACAAGGTATGAGCCCTGTGGGGTTCCCCCATTCGGACATCTGCGGGTCGAAGCTTATTTGCAGCTTACCGCAGCTTATCGCAGCTTACCACGTCCTTCATCGCCTTTAGTCTGCCAAGTCATTCATTATAAACCCTTTGTAGCTTGATCATATCGAAAACTACCTCGGCTTTGTATTACCCTACATTTCATAATTGTCAAAGAGCACGACGCCCCACCCATAAGATGGAGCCAAATCTATGCTAAATCTATTGTCTCAATTCTTTCTGCTTTGACTCGTTCTACAAAGCAGAATGGAGCCGAGGAGGATTGAACTCCTGACCCCCTGCTTGCAAAGCAGGTGCTCTCCCAAACTGAGCTACGGCCCCTCGAAAAATGGGCCCGAGGGGGATCGAACCACTGACCTCGTCCTTATCAGGGACGCGCTCTAACCAACTGAGCTACGGGCCCGTAAATCCAAGATCAGGGGTCAGAGATAAAGGGGTAAGTTTTTAAGGATTCCTTACCCCTAATCCCTTACCCCTTACCTCTATAAAATTGAAGGCCAAGTCTTCTCGAAGAGAAGATCTTGATTATGTTATTTTGCTTAAACTTTCCTTTGTCGATGGAAATTCGTCTCTACCCTATAATAGAATAGAAAGGAGGTGATCCAGCCGCACGTTCCCGTACGGCTACCTTGTTACGACTTAGCGCCAATCATCTGTTTTACCTTAGGGCTATCTACATAGCACTTCGGGTACTCCAGACTCTCATCGCTTGACGGGCGGTGTGTACAAGGCCCGGGAACGTATTCACGGCAGCGTGCTGATCTGCCATTACTAGCGATTCCGGCTTCATGGAGTCGAATTGCAGACTCCAATCTGAACTGAGGATGAATTTTTGAGATTAGCTCCCCCTCGCGGGTTGGCAACCCTTTGTTTCACCCATTGTAACACGTGTGTCGCCCAGGGCATAAAGGCCGTACTGACTTGACGTCATCTCCACCTTCCTCCTGGTTATCCCAGGCAGTCTCCTTAGAGTGCTCCTCATCCAGCAAGCTGGATAAGGGTGGCAACAAAGGATAATGGTTGCGCTCGTTGCGGGACTTAACCCAACATCTCACGACACGAGCTGACGACAGCCATGCAGCACCTGTACAGGCTCCCGACTTAACGGGTCGTTCCACTTTCATTTCACTACTTCCTGTATGTCAAGCCCTGGTGAGGTTCTTCGCGTAGCTTCGAATTAAACCACATGTTCCACCGCTTGTGCGGGCCCCCGTCAATTCCTTTGAGTTTTAGCCTTGCGACCGTAGTCCCCAGGTGGAGCACTTAATGCGTTAGCTGCGGCACCGAGTCCTAATGAACCCAACACCTAGTGCTCATCGTTTACGGCTAGGACTACCAGAGTATCTAATTCTGTTTGCTCCCCTAGCTTTCGCAATTCAGCGTCAGTAGTGACCCAGAAAATCGCCTTCGCAGCTGGTGTTCTTCTCGATATCTACAGATTTCACCCTTACACCGAGAATTCCATTTTCCTCTGTCACACTCAAGCCTAACAGTTTGGAAGGCAGTTCTCCGATTGAGCCGGAGTATTTCACCCCCCACTTATTAAACCGCCTACTTGCCCTTTACACCCAATAATTCCGAGTAACGCTTGCCACCTCCGTGTTACCGCGGCTGCTGGCACGGAGTTGGCCGTGGCTTATTCTGCAGGTACCGTCAGTTCCACATGATTAGCTGTGGAATGTTCTTCCCTGCCAAAAGAGGTTTACGAACCGAAATCCTTCATCCCTCACGCGGCGTCGCATAGTCAGGCTTTCGCCCATTGCTAAATATCCTCGACTGCAGCCTCCCGTAGGAGTCTGGGCAGTGTCTCAGTCCCAGTGTTGCTGATCGTCCTCTCAGACCAGCTAAGCGTCTTAGCCTTGGTAGGCCATTACCCTACCAACTAGCTGATGCTACGCAAACTCATCTTTTATCGACAGGCCTTGCGGTCCCCGCCTTTAATCCTGAAAAGATGTCTTCTCAGGATACCATCAGATATTACTCCTATTCTCATAGGACTATCCCTGAATAAAAGGAAGATTATTTACGTGTTCCTAACCCGTTTGCCGCTATCCCTTGCGAGATCGCGCGACTTGCATGCCTAATCCACGCCGCCAGCGTTCACTCTGAGCCAGGATCAAACTCTCCGATAAAACTTGGCTTCAAAAATCTTGCTTGGCTATAATTTAAATTGAATTGGACAATAGATTGTCAAAGAACTCTTTAAAAATGTTTAATAAGGTTACCAGATAAATTTTCAATGTCAAGGAATTTTTTACACTATTTTCAATATTATTTATTTTTCCAGCAGACGCCCAAAATTATGGCCCAATAAGCAGTTACGTTCTTGTGCGGAAAGAATAGTGTGGCTAATCACACCCAGGGAGTCCTTCAAATTCTGGTTTGCCGGAAAATCCGAACCCCACAAGATATGGTGGTAATTGACCATCTCCAATGCCGCCAGTAGTGATGCTTTAGACTTTGAACCGCTGGTATCAAAATATAAATTAGAAAAATATTCACTTGGATTTTTAGAAATATCCTTAACAAAATTACGGCTCCTCAGCATCGTATAAGTAGAATCGAAACGCTCTTTGATAATTGGAAGCACTCCACCGTAATGCGCGAAGATAAAATTTACTTCCGGAAATTTTAAAAACACACCGGACATCATCATCTTACCGATACACATAGACACATCAAAAACATACTCCAGCACGGGGCTCAACAAAGGATCCCGTACGCGTTCTTCACCGATAGGGTTCATGATTTGCGGATGAATGTGAATGGGCATATTTTTAATTTTAGCGAATTCATAAACTTCAAAAAATACCGGATCATCCAAATAAATACCGTTATAACTGGAAGCCAACGAAATAACTTTTAACCCCAATTCTTCCATACGTTTTAATTCTCCGGCAATGGAATCGGGCGCATCAACCGGCACAATCCCTGCTCCAATAAAACGGTCCTTATGTTTCTTAACCAAATCGGCTATGGCAGGATTATACGCATCGCAAAGATTCCCCCAACCGCCCATGTTGATATGCGCATCGCTGGTCGGATACAAAAGTAGCGCCTTGGCGATGTGATGTTCATCCATCAAACGCAGGTGCTTATCCACATCCGACCAATGCTCTTTAAAAAAAGCGGTCCTGGCCGCCACTTCCGGTGGCATGTAATGGCTATGTACATCAATGGTCATCAAACTATCTTTTCTTCTTGAAGGACTTTTTCCACTTTCTCGAGGGCTTTCTTGAGTTCAGGCAAAAGGTGGACATTAATACTGACCCCCTTAGCGGTAGCCACCATGTGATCTGAACCCTGTACCTGGGTCCAGACACGGATGTCCACCAAGTCATTGCCTTTGAACTCACGAATACCAACGTGGACTTGCTGAAATTTGTTTTTCTGAAATTTAGCGACGGTTTTGTCCATACGCTAACTCCCTTGATTTCCACCAAAGGTGGAACGCCCCCCCACATTTAGATTTGCGAAGTAACTCTGTGGGGGTCATTTAGCCTGCGTTTGTTTATAATCAATGACAGGCTTGGTCCAAGTCGTCAGCTGATTAATAACTGCCAGTTCCAACGGACAGGCATTGGCTGGAACCGACAAAGCAAAGCTGACCATGTCCGCGACGGCTTTAGGATCCATCAACCTATCGCGCTGCTCTACGGCTACATCTTTAAGATGGTCAGTCAAATCAGAAGCCACCACTCCTGGCAGTAATGAAGTCACCTTGATATTATGTTCACGCATTTCCCAAAAAAGCCCCTTAAGAAAAGCGCGCAGCCCCATTTTTAACGAACTGTAGGTCAAAAATGTTCTTGGAATCGGATCGCATAACGTTGAACCAGAAACTACGCTGATAATATGTCCATTTTTGCGTGTCACCATATCAGGAACAACCAACCGAATCAAACGTACATAACCCAAATAATTGGTGTTGGCCAATTTCTCAAATTCTTCAATAGGCTGTTCATGAAATAAATACTGACTGGAAACCCCTGCCACATTAATGAGAATATCAATCTGCTTGAACTTAGCCTTGACTTTCTCAACTAAATTTCTTAAATCGTCCAATTTAGCTACGTCCGTCGGTATTCCAATGGCATCAATACCGTATTTGTCTTTGAGATGTTTGACAGTTTCATCCAGCGGGCCTTGAGTGCGGGCAGCTAAAACCAAATTCGCTCCGTGCTCGGCCAAGCGCGTAGCAATGGCCTTGCCGATGCCGCGGCTGGCTCCGGTGATAACAGCAACTTTACCTTTTAAATTGACTTGTGCATAGGATGACATATTTGTCCTTTCGTCTTCAAAGTCATAAATTAATTCCTCTGGGTTGCTTTCCTCCTCAACCCTTTCTTGTTTGGCAGTCTGCTTGGAGACACGACTAAAGCCATGCCCCTGTAGGCCTTACTATTTAGCTGCAAGGGCTTCTGTTTCGATCACCTTCTTAAAGATTTTCATATTATGCTGCGAATGCTCATTCACGAACCCTTCGATTTTTTCGGCTGTGAACTTGGTGAACTTAGGATCTATTTCAAAATCCTGGATCCAGGTCATCTTGATGCCCTCCCTGGTTTCATGATAAAACCAAACAATCTTCATATAAAGAAATGGAAACAGAGGGTCCCAGCGCTGGGCATAGGCCATTTTCAAATCTTTGAATAACCAGCGCTTAGACACCCAGGATTTCTTATCTTCGTCGGTAAGGCGAAAGGTTATTTCATTTCCCTTACGTTCCAGCACATCAGCGCTGGCATATTCCTTGCCGAACAATTCCGTCCAGCGTTCAATCTGGTTGGAAATGTCAAATACTAATTCGTATGGTGCGTTGATAACTATTGAATTAACCGTATGTCCCATTATATTCTCCTATGTTGAAAATGAATTAATTCTACTCAATTGATGTTTATAAAGCGCACTGCGGCGCTAATTTATAATTTGCAAAATCTTCAAAGACCCATTTATTCTTAAGCGTGTTATAAATAATTCCCAACAACTTTCGTGCCGTTGCTATAATCGCCTTGCCTCCTTGATCGTTTCAGTTTAAGGAATAAACGCGTCAAAAAAATGAATTCAAATAAATTACAAAAAATAACCCAAAATTGTTCTTTGTTTAAACTTTTTCCCCTTAAGAATCTTTATAAGATAGCCACCACTCTGCTCCAGGCCGCACCCGCATTCTTAACCTTCACCGGAAAACAAGAAACTGTAAAACCAAAAGGTTCCGGTATAGCCCCTAAATTTCCCAACCGCTCCATATGGCAGTATTCACGCTTGCGGCCTAAGAAATGACATGGCCAAATCTTGCTTTTGTCCTTGGTGCTTAGGAATTCTTTGAACATCAAAAAACATGGACGATCAAGGCCAATGGTATCAATACCCATCATTTTAATTCCCTGGTCTAACAAGTATTCCACCGCATCAATATTCATGCCAACATACTTATTCACATAGTCATCGGTCCCAAGCAGTGTGTCTCCGCCTGTATAAATCAGCACAATGTCCATGGGCTTAAGGGTATAATTGATTTTCTTAAGCGCATCCATCACATGCTGCTTGCCGATGGCATCCGGAAATTTCAAATGCGTAAAATCCAGAACAACACCAGGGCCATAGCACCATTCCAAAAGCACATCCATGATTTGCTTGGCAGGTTTGCCTTCGCAGGTCGAACCGTAATGAAACGGCGCATCTACGTGAGAGCCCATATGCACGGAAGAATTGACAATCTCTAAAGAGAGCATTTCGCCATCAGGGATTTCATCAGCACGCGCCACGCGTTCGCCTTTTTCAAAACGCTCCTTGCCGCCGGGTTGATTGTTCATGACCACCCAGTTAAAATGTTCCACCCCGGCCTTATGGGTTATACGTTCAATCGTGGCCACATGGGTCTCAATTAACGAATCATCAATAGGTAAAGACAAATCAATAATCTTCATATTTATTCCGATATCTTTTTAATAAATTCAAATATCTTCCTTAAATGGATAGAAAACCCCAACGACTGTAAATTAAAAAGGGCCAGCCAGAACAAACTGGTCATAACAATGGCCATAATGACCGCTTTAGCGGTAGAATGTAACACCTGGGAAATACTCAAAAATTTATCTAACAATTCTTTTTCCAATGGTGTTTTCACGCTGCTCGCCACCCATTTAGCGTTAAGTATTTGAAATTGTTCTTCGGGAAAACCGATTAAGTGCAAGAAACCCTCCTGATTAACCACGATAAACAAAAAGAGTAAGACAATCAGGCCCAAAAGCAATAAACTCGAGACAAACGAGACTTTATTGTCTTGTTGGAATCTTTCAAATTGTCGATGATCCTGGTCGTTTAATTTCATTATTAATAGCTCCAGCTTCAGCAAAAACCCCACCAATCCCAACATTAGTGGGGTTAAAGCATTATGTTCTCCTGAAACAATTTAATTGCGTGGGCGGATCTCTGCATATATTTCTTATAATCATCAGGGTTGGCTTTAACCGTTGACAAGGCCTTCTCAATAATGAACTTTAACATAGGTATATAGCCATTTAAATCATCAACCCAAAACTTTTTTTCAACAGTCAAAACAGCATTCATTAAATCACCCTGGTAAATGTCCCCTTTAGCCAAGGGATCTTTGAGCAAACGTTCAATGGCCAAAGGCACCAAATATTTCAAACTGCTGTTTTGTGAAATTGACAGACGCAATTCTTCATTGGTAAAATCCTTAAGGGCTTTTTTCCTTAATTTGTTGCCCTTGGAAGCCATGGACGACCAGTTAGAAGTCGCTTTTCTTACTGCTTCCAATTCTTCCAGACACTTTGTAGTATCAAAATTGACCAAATCCATACTCACCTCTTTTAATGGCCGCAACCGCATGATGGCCCACAACTGCCGCCTTCGGTCTTAGTCTTTAAAACCGCGATAATTTCATTGAAAGATTGGGTCTTCTTGAGCTCATTGTCTTTTAAAACAATCCCTAATTCTTTTTTAATGGCCACTGAAATCTCCACCATTTCCGTAGAGTCGATCCCTAAGGATTCATCCAGCTTAGCGCCGGGGATGATTTCATTTTCCTTGATATCCAGCACTTTTTTTAAAATGCTTTTAATTTTATTTTCCAAATCAGTTTGTGTTTGCATACATTGTCTCCTTATGATTGCTGTAAAAACATCTCCTTCACCCTCCGGGATCAGGATGCTTCAATTCTTTTGGACAATTAAAGCACAATTAATTCCGCCGCGTCCACGGTTAATGATCATGGCATTCTTGATTTCTTTCACCTGTGCTTTATTAGGACAATAGTCCAGGTCACATTCAGGGTCCGGCGTCTGGTAATTGATCGTCGGTGGGACCATGTCATGTTCCATAGCCAAAACCGTTGTGATGACATCCAACGCCCCGCTGGCTCCCAGCATATTGCCAAAAATGGATTTAGGCGCCGATACCGGGACCTTCTTGGCATGATTGTTGAAAACTTCCTTTATAGCTTTAGTCTCAGTAATGTCTCCGGCGACCGTCCCCGCCCCATCTGCACAAATGTAATCGATGTCACCGGGGGAAAGCCCGGCGTCATCTAATGCCATTTTAATGGCCCTGGCTAACTGATGGCCATCTTGCGCGGGATCAATACGATTGACGGCATCGGTTGACGTCCCGTAACCAATGATATTTGCATACACATGGGCACCGCGCTTATTGACCCGATGATGCGGCTCAAGGGTCAAGACCCCCGCCCCTTCAGCAATGGCAAACCCATCGCGATTTTTATCGAAAGGTCTGTAGGCCCCGTGCGGGTTTTCATTATTATGGGTCAGCATCCCCGATGTCACGCAGCACAAAAGCGCGTACGGCGTGACCGGGGCTTCCATACCGCCGGCCAAAATAAAATCACATTTACCGCGGATGATAGTACGGGCCGCGTAAGCAATGGCCATCAAAGAACTCGCCCTGTCAGCAACGATGGTTTTGCTGAAACCTTTGATACCGTAATAGATGGAAATTTGTCCCTGGGGTGCTGCCGGGAACCAAGCCGAGGCCATAAAGGGGCTTACCCCCTCGCGGCCCTCGATATACATGTCACGCAGTTCCGTTTCGGCATACAACCAGCCGCCCAAGGCATTGCCCATAAAAATACCCACGCGCTTTAAATCCTCATCGGATAAATTAATTTTGGCGTCTGTCAAACACAGCTCTGAAGCGACCAAGGCCATATGAGAAAACAAATCGATTTTCTTGAGTAATCTCGAAGAGACGCTGCTGTAAGCTTCCAGTTCCTTGACATGCCCGGCGATCCTGGACGGATAAAGCGAAGCATCGAACCGTTCAATCTTTTCGACCGTTGACCGCCCTGCTTTAATGTTTGACCAAAATTGCCGTTTTTCAATTCCCGAGGGAGAAATAAGGCCCAAACCTGTGATTGCAATCTTTTCCATACGCTCCTTAACTTAAATCGTGTGAATAAGCACGATGATCAAAGGGTTTAAGAAAAACAAAATACACAAATCCCTATACCAAATTCTAAAAGCCTTATCTGTGGCCTGGGCCCGTGAATCAAATCCCTGATAACATAAAAGCCAGTTAAGAACTTTAATGTTCCTCTCAAAAGACAGACGGGGTTTTAACAAATTAACAACAATAAGAACCTGGGCAAACCAGAATACAGGTTCTATAAATTTAAAAATCAAAACAACTTTATCCATCATAGCGTTGCAACACCATGGCGGAGTGGATCCCGGAAAACCCACTGGATGTTTTTAAAATACAATTGACCTTTTTTTCAATGGCCTTATTGGGAATGTAATACAAATCGCACAGAGGATCTTTCTCCTCTTGATTAATCGTCGGCGGCAAAATATTACGCTTAAACATCAACGAACTTAATGCCAGCTCGATCCCGTTGGCCCCGGCCAAAGGATGGCCTATCATGGATTTAACCGATGAAATGAGCACTTTATAAGCGTGTTCCCCTAAAGCCATTTTATAAGCGCTGGTTTCAAACACATCGTTCTGCCTGGTCGAAGAACCGTGGGCACTGATGTAATCAATTGCTTCAGGCTTGATTCCCGCATCTTGCAAGGCCAAGGTAATGCTGTCGGCCATAGCATCGCCTTCCGGCGGCAAATCCGTCATATGATAGGCATTGCAGGTTGTACCGAAACCCGTAATCTCGCAATAAATACGTGCCCCGCGTTTAAGCGCGTACCCAAGTTCTTCGCAAATGAGAACCCCGGCACCTTCAGAGATAACAAAACCGTTTCTTTTTTTGTCGAAGGGACGGCTGGCCTTGGCCGGTTCATCGTTATGAACAGATAAAACGTTGACGGTATCAAAAGCCCCGAAAGTAATAGGAGTAATAGGCGCTTCCGAAGCTCCGCAAATCATTACATCCGCATCCCCGTTGGAAATGGCCTCAAAGGCAAAACCCACGGAATCTGTCCCTGCGGTACATCCCGTCGATATAGTATTACACACGCCATGCAGTCCGTATTTGGCCGAAATCTCGCTGGAGGGCGTATTAAACATGGCCGCGTCATACAAATCCGGGCGGACTATCAAAGGATTGATGGGTTTGGTACCACTGGCTGTAACAAGGGCAAATTCCTCTTCCATGTATTTGGTACCGCAAATCGCATTGGCCAATGAAATCCCCATGCGTTCTTTATCGACGCTGTTCAAATTTAAACGGGAATCTTCCAAAGCCATGCGGGCCGCCACACAAGCAAACTGTACATAACGATCCATCCGCACAGCTTCTTCAAAGCTTAACCCCAGGGCAATGGGATCAAAATCCGACACCTGGGCCGCGATTTTGGTATTAAAAATCGACACATCGAATTCCGTCACCCGGCGGATGGCCGAAACCCCTTTAATCATCGCCGAAAAACAGGCATCATTGCCGATACCATTAGGAGCGACGATGCCAACTCCTGTAACAGCTACACGTCTTTTTTTATTCATGTTAATGCCTCAATGTTTCATCCATTAGATTATTATGACTACTGATGACCTGCCAATGTTCCGCGCCCTTCTTCCAGGTCATGGTGTAACGGCGGATCACGCGTTTGCCGCCTTCCGCATTGACCTCGACGGTAAAAATCAAATACTGTAAGATGGCAATGTCCCCGTGGATCTTGATTTGAATGGGACGCAGTTCACAAATGGCAATATTCGTACTCTTGGTCCAGAACCCGACCCATTTATGCAGCCACGGGCGGTCAACGGGAATCGGGCTTTCATGGCCGTAACCAATCATGTCTGGATGAATGTATTTGATAAATTCATCCACCTTTTTATTAATCAACAAGTCCCAGTGCTCATCAATGCAGCGCCACACTTCAACTTGGGTATCGTCCCAATATTCAGGTATCCATGAGGTCCGTTTTAACCCAAGTTCTTCTGCCGTCCTAAGTTGCGATGTCGTCGAGTTCTTCATTTTGGTTTCTCCTATCATGTT
>JAJXTI010000039.1 GCA_021783915.1 bacterium | reverse complement strand
AATTCATGTGCCTCATGGGCGTAGGGGCCGATTCCACCGCCTGTTGCATCAAAGAGACCCCCTCATCCATTTTATCCGCATTAATCATTTCAATGGCCTGTTTTTCCATGTAGCCTGCTTGCCTGGTCGCAAGTCCCGCCGTAGAAGGAAAAGTTTGGACGTCTTGTTTTTGGGGAGATTCGGGCCGATCCGGCAAAATCCGTTTTATTTCATCAAAAAAATACGTCACAGGTATATGGATACCAACGTCAATTTGTATGGAATTCCTGTCTTGGTGCGTGATCTTACCTTCAACTATTTGGCCGGATTTAAGCTCAATGATCTCAGCCAAGGCTAAGGAAGGAAACAATAAACAGATTAGTATAGTAATGATTTTACTCAACGCTATACATTATTTCTTGATGGGTTTATCCATCTGCTTTACCTTAAGAGGCTTTGTGGCCTGCGCTTTTTTGCCTTCTGGCGATTTTGCGGACGCTTTCGCGTTTTCATCTTCTTGAGTTTGGGCGTCTTTGATCAATTCTTCCACAAGAACAGCGGATGATTTAATATTATCAGAATCCCCCTGCGCTTTAAAGATTTCGTAACTTCGACGGGCAGCCAACACGGCAGGCAATTTCTTGTCCGTCATTTTATCAGCAATGCTAAGCATATAAAAAACTGTTCCGTTATTAGGAAACGCTTTGGCTGTTTGATCCAAAAAATCCTCCGCCTGCTTATACTGCTGGGCCTTAAGAAGAATCTGCCCTAAAAGTAAATAAGGGTTGGGGTCGCTGGGATCTATTTTTATGGAGGCCTCCAGACTCGCCACAGCCCCCTTAAGGTTCTTTTGCTGCAATAACAATATGCTTTGGGCAAAAAGTTTTTTGGCTGCTTCTTGTCGTTCAGCAGTGATCCCATTTTGCGAGGAAGGACGTTGTTGGCAACCGGTAAGGATTAAACCCAAACACACAATAAAAATTATTTTTTTCACGTCAAACTCCTTGTTTTTGTAAAGTTTTGCTTGTTAAATAACGATCCACCCCATCGGCAGCAGCGCGCCCTTCATTAATGGCCCAAACTACCAGTGACTGCCCTCTCGTCATGTCCCCGGCAGTAAAGACACCGGAAACTGAAGTCATTTTGTTTTCATCAGCTTTAACATTACCCCGGCCGTCTAACTCTATATTTAATTGTTCCAACATCCCTTTTTTAACAGGGCCTGTAAAACCCATCGCTAAAAGCAGCAAATCACACCCCACCTCAAACTCTGAGCCAGGGATTTCATTCATCTTCATCTGGCCGCTAACAGGGTCTTTGACCCATTCCAAGCGAACAGCATGAAGCTTCTTGAGCTTTCCGTTTTCACCACTGAGACGCTTGGTCATAATCGAATAGTCACGCGTAACGCCTTCTTCATGGCTGGTGGATGTTCGCAAAATTAAGGCCCAGTCCGGCCAGGGATTATCAGGGGGCCTTGCTTGCGGGGGCTTGGGCATCAGTTCAAATTGATGCACAGAAACAGCGCCTTGACGGTTGGCCGTGCCCACACAATCAGAACCGGTGTCCCCCCCTCCCAAAACAACGACTTTTTTGCCTTTGGCTGAAATAAAATTTTCAACCGGTATGTTCAAATTTTTGCGGTTCTGCATAGGCAGATAATGCATTGCCTGGTACACTCCCTCGAGTTCACGTCCTGGAATGGGAAGTTCGCGTCCGGCCTCTGCCCCGCCACAAAGCACAACCGCATCATGTTTTGTGAGTAATTCTTTGGCGGAGACATTCACACCCACGTGTTGGCCCGTTTTAAACACCACTCCTTCGTCTGCCATGCGTTTGACACGGCGCTCAACGACCCATTTTTCTAATTTGAAATCCGGTATCCCCAACGTCAAAAGTCCACCCACCACCTCATTTTTCTCATAAACAGTGACTTTATGTCCTTTTTTATTAAGCTGGTCAGCGCAGGACAACCCTGACGGACCAGAACCTATGACTGCCACCTTTTTCCCCGTACGATGCTTGGGGGTCTGGGGTTCTAACCATCCTTTATCATAGGCATGCTCAATAATGGCAAGCTCAATATTTTTAATTGTTACCGGTGGCTGATTGATGGCTAAAACACAAGAGTTTTCACAAGGGGCAGGACAAACACGCCCGGTAAATTCCGGAAAATTGTTGGTTTTGTGCAACCGCTCAATGGCCTCTTGCCAACGGTCACGAAAAACCAAATCATTCCAATCAGGGATAATGTTGCCGATAGGGCAGCCGTTTTGACAAAACGGCACGCCGCAATCCATGCAACGGCCCCCTTGGACTTGTAAGTCTTTCTCACTAGGAAGGTGAATAAATTCTTTAAAATTCTTAACACGTTCTTCGACAGGATCTTTGGAATAATCCTGACGTTTATGTTTTATGAAACCTTTCACATCACCCATAAATACCTAACTCTTTATCAAATCAATTTTTTCGTTTTTGATTCCTTCAGCTTCCTCTAATACACGACGATAATCACGTGGATAAACTTTAATAAACTGGGGCAAGGCGATTTCCCAATTTTGAATGACACTTTCAGCCACTGTACTTTGGGTGTATTTAAAGTGCTTCTCCACCAAATAACGCAGTTCCAAAATATCCTTAGGGTCTTTGACCGGAAAAAGATCGACCATCCCCATATTACAATTCTTAGAAAAAACATTCTCACGGTCCCACACGTAGGCAATGCCACCGCTCATGCCGGCAGCGAAATTGCGTCCTGTCTGGCCTAAAACAACGACACGTCCACCGGTCATATATTCGCAGCCATGGTCCCCAACACCTTCCACAACAGCATACGCACCGGAGTTGCGCACGGCGAAACGCTCCCCTGCCATGCCCCTGAAGTACACTTCTCCCGAAATGGCCCCATATAAAACCACATTGCCGACAATGATATTTTCTTGTGGGACAAAGGTCGCTTTCTTGGAAGGATAAATCACCATGCGTCCACCGGAGAGCCCTTTGGCCACATAGTCATTGGCCTCTCCTTCGAGAGTAAAAAACACACCTTGAGCCAAAAACGCACCGAAACTCTGCCCCGCGGAACCTTCAAACTTAATTTGGATAGTGTCTTCCGGCAGGCCTGCCAACCCATATTTCTTGGCAATAGCTGAAGAAAGCATGGTCCCGACGGTACGGTTAGTGTTTTGGATTTTACAATCAAATTTGACCGGTGTCTTATTATCAATAGCGTCTTGGCAACTTTCAATAAGGCGGTTGTCCAAAGCTTTTTCAAGGCCATGGTCCTGTGTGCCTACATGTCGAATAGCAATCCACGGCGGTACATCAGCTTTGTGCAGGATATTAGTTAAATCAACCCCTTTCGCCTTCCAATGATCGATGGTCTCTTTAACATCCAGCATATCCACACGGCCAACCATGTCTTCAAACTTATGAAAACCTAAATCAGCCATGATCTCTCTCACTTCTTCAGCAATAAAAGTAAAGAAATTAACTACATATTCGGGTTTGCCTTCGAATTTCTTGCGAAGTTCAGGGTCTTGAGTCGCTACCCCCACGGAACAGGTATTTAAATGGCACTTACGGAGCAAAACACAACCCAACGTTACAAGGGCCGTTGTTGCGAAACCAAATTCATCGGCACCCAACATGGCGGCAATAGCCACGTCCCGCCCTGTTTTGAGCTGACCGTCGGTTTGCACACGGATACGGCCACGCAAATCGTTCATGACAAGCACTTGTTGGGTCTCGGCAATGCCAAGCTCCATCGGGAGCCCTGCATGTTTAATGGATGTTTGGGGAGAAGCACCTGTGCCTCCTTCAAAACCGGAAATAAGCACATGATCCGCTTTACCTTTAGACACACCGGCGGCAACGGTCCCCACACCTATCTCAGCAACAAGCTTGACGGAAACCATGGCCTTGGGGTTAGCGTTTTTCAAATCGTGGATTAATTGGGCCAGGTCCTCGATAGAATAAATATCATGGTGTGGCGGCGGAGAAATCAATTGCACCCCAGGTGTTGTATAACGGGTCGCCGCGATCTCCTTGGAAACTTTATGTCCAGGCAACTGGCCACCTTCGCCGGGCTTGGCCCCCTGGGCCATCTTAATCTGGAGCTGGTCGGCATTAACCAAATATTCAATGGTCACACCAAACCGCCCCTGGGCCACCTGTTTGATACGGCTCCTTCGCCAATCACCGTTAGGGTCTTTCTTAAAACGCGTCGCATCTTCCCCGCCTTCGCCGGTATTAGAGAACCCCCCCAAACGGTTCATGGCAATCGCTAAGGTCTCGTGAGCTTCTTTGGATATGGAACCATAACTCATAGCCCCCGTGGCGAAACGCTTGACAATTTCGCTGGCAGGCTCAACTTCGCTTAAAGGAATGGAGTGACCTTTTCTGAATTTCAAAAGCCCGCGGATATTGGGGATCTGCTTGTTCTGTTCATTGACGGAACGGGCATAAGCTTTATAAATTTTATAATCCCCGCTCCTGACCGAATGCTGCAACAAGGCAATCGTTTGTGGGTTCAGTTGATGGAATTCACCTTCACGACGCCAATAATAATCCCCCCCTTGCTCAAGCATATGGTCGTTATTGACCGGGATAGCAGGATAACCGAACTCATGGCGATTGAGGGCTTCCTGGGCCACCGTTTTTAAATCAATGCCTCCGATTCTCGAAGGCGTAGCTGTAAAATATTTGTCTATTAACTCACTGCCCAGACCCACCGCTTCGAAGATCTGCGCGCCGCAATAAGATTGTATCGTCGATATGCCCATTTTGGAAATAATCTTATATAGACCTTTATGACAGGCCTTAAGGTAATTCTTCTCGGCATCTTTGAAATTCAAAGGCTCCTCAAACCTGCCTTCTAAGATCATGGCCTCAATGCTCTCAAAAGCAAGATATGGATTGATCGCATTGGCCCCATAACCAATCAAGGTGGCAAAATGGTGCAACTCACGCGCCTCACCAGATTCCAAAACAAGACTCACCCTGGTTCTGGATCCTTGACGGATCAAATGATGGTGCAGTGCTGAACAGGCCAATAACGAAGGAATAGGGATGTTCTTGGCATTAAGACCTCTGTCTGAAAGAATTAAAATACTGTAGCCTTCCGCGATAGCTTTATCTGCTTTCTCAAACAATTCTTCCAGGGCCTTCTCTAAGCCTTCAGTACCTTTTTGTTTATCAAAAAGTATCGGCAGTGTAACACTCTTTAAACTACCTGTGTTGATATGCGCTGTTTTTTCCAATTCTTCATTGGTTAAAATGGGGCGCTGGATCCACAGACGATGACAGTGCAAGGGGGTCTCATCCAAAAGATTGCCTTCAGGCCCTAACATCATGTCCTCAGCCATGATAATTTCCTCACGGATGGCATCAATAGGGGGATTGGTGACCTGCGCAAATAATTGTTTAAAATAGTTATAAAGGAGCTGGGGCCTTCGAGATAACACTGCCAAAGGCGTATCCGTCCCCATTGATCCGGTTGCCTCTTCCCCTTTGGCCATGGGCATCAAAAGCATTTTTAAGTCCTCAACTGTATAGCCAAAAGCGCGCTGACGTTCCAGCAAAGTTTTTTCATTTAATTCCTGCACTTTTTTAGGTTTAGGAAGACCACGCAAATCCACTACATTTTCCTTAAGCCATTGACCATAAGGCTGTCGTGTCGCATAAAATTCCTTAAGTTCTTTATCATCGATGATACGACCTTCTTTTGTGTCCACTAAAAACATTTTCCCTGGCTGAAGACGGCCTTTTTTAATAACGTTTTCAGGGGCCACCGGCAATACACCGGCTTCTGAGGCCATAATGACCAAATCGTCTTTAGTGACCACAAACCGCGAAGGACGAAGACCGTTGCGGTCAAGCACAGCACCGACATAGCGGCCATCACAAAAGGCAATCGAGGCCGGGCCATCCCACGGCTCCATCAGGCAGGAATGGTATTCATAAAAAGCGCGCTTGACCGGATCCATTTCCTGGTGCCCACTCCACGCCTCCGGAATCATCATCATCATGGCATGGGGCAATGATCGTCCCGAGAGCACAAGCATTTCCAGCACGTTATCAAAAGTGGCCGTGTCTGAACCATGCGGCACAACAATTGGCAAAACTTTTTTAAGGTCCTCCCCAAAAGCTTTGGAAACAAATTGCTTTTCCCTGGTATGTATCCAGTTCATGTTTCCCCTTAAGGTATTAATTTCTCCGTTGTGGGCAATCATCCGGTAAGGGTGCGCCAGAGCCCAACTGGGGAAGGTGTTCGTCGAATAACGCGAATGCACCAAGGCAATGGCTGAGACCATCACCGGGTCAGAGAGATCGGGAAAGAACCTGTCGACCTGTTCGCTCATCAGTTGCCCTTTATAAACAAAGGTCTTACTGTTGAGGGAACAGAAATAATAATAATTCTTTTGGGAAAGCGTTGAGGTATAGACCTTTAACCATAAACGTTTGCGGACAACATACAGTTTACGGTCAAAATCTTCAAGGCTGGTGTCTTTACCACGGCCAATGAAAAGCTGCTTAAAAGCAGGCATCGCCGAGCGGGCGACCCGACCAATTTTGGCAGGGTCATGCGGCACCTGTCGCCAACCCAAAAATTTTTGCCCTTCTTCATGAATAATATGTTCCGTCCATTCCTCCATGATGTTGCGGTCAGACAAATCCGGTGGCAAAAAAACCATTCCTGCGCCATAATCACCTGGGGGGGGCAGGACAATTTCCAATTTAGCCAGTTCCTTGCGGAAAAAAACATCAGGCATCTGAATCATAATGCCCGCACCATCGCCGGTCTCGGGATCACAGCCACAGGCCCCGCGGTGCGTCAAATTCTCTAAAATTTGGATACCATTACGGACAATGTCGTGACTTCTGTTGTTTTTGACATTAACAACAAAGCCTACCCCGCAGGCATCATGTTCGGCCTGGGGATCGAAGAGCCCTTGTTTGCGAGGGTTTTGATAAAAACTGTTTTCCATAAAAGACCAAATTTATTGATACGGAATTTTCAATATCGTTACTCGAATACAGATTATACGTTGACAAAGATAGTAATTTTATAGTTTTTTGCTTAAAAATGCAATTGAAAACTACAGCGTTGTCCCACCAAATTAGAAATGAAAACTACAGCGTGCTTTTAAATCCACCAACGATCTGAATATGCCGTTCTGGGATCCAATAAAACAATTGATTTTTCAATAATTCCCTCTTCCATTGGCTTTCTAACTGTCTGTCCTGTGGTGTCAAAGACCTGTTTTGGGCCTTTTGGGACAATACCATCATTTGATGACAATGCCAGATAGCAAGTGCAAAAAGAAGGGGTTTACGGTCTCCCTCCTGTGTTGTTGCGGCAAGACGGTATGGAGACAATATGTCCGGTCGAAAATATTCTTGCACAGTCAAAAGACGCGAAGCATTGGTAAAGGCCTCTTCGGATTGGCCGTATAGACCTTGTGCATAATAAGACATCCCTAAATTAAAAAATATGGCATAGCTGTTCTTTACGGATACAGCCGCTCTCTTGAAATAAAATGATGCCCTAGGGTAATCGTGGGTTAAATAAAAACAATAGCCTAATGTATTGTCTTCCGCAGGGGTAGAGCCAAAAAGCTTTGCCAGGGTCTTATAATAAACAATGGCCTGGTGTAATCTCTTGGGATCAAAGCCCCCATTAGAATATTGGTCATACAAATAACGGGCGGAAGGTTGGAGACGATCCAATGTTTGTAAATCAAGTTTCCTGCGGTCAATCCCGCTCCATAAACATAAAAACAGAATCAAATAAACAAACCAGCCGTATTTAAATTTATCCATGTGTCTTTCGAATTCTTAGGCCCTTGGCTAAGGTGGTGCCGATCAAAACAATAAAAACAAAAAAGAAATAACCAATTAAAAAGAAATACAGAAAATGCTTCCACCGCGGTTGATAACGCAACTCGATGTTATGTTCCCCCGCCGGTATCCGTAACCCTTTAAAGGCCACATTGGCCCTCTCGATGGCTAAGGGTTTCCCATCCAAATACGCCCTCCAGCCGCGATCATAACTATCATTATAAATCAAATACCCTTCCTGGTTAAAAGCGCTGTGGAGCCGGATAAAATTCAAATCAAAGCCTTCTACACGTAATTGCTTGCAATTATTATCGATAAATTGGCCTCTGTAATCCTCGAATAACCGAACAGCTTTCATCCCTGGAGAAAATGGATACCACACAAATTTATGGCGAACGTATTCTCTTAAAAAACCTATGTCCATATGTTGTTTTAATTCATACGACCATTTCGTCCCCATATATTTGTACACATCTATCCCCGAACGGTCTTTAACTTCTCCGAAAAAAGCGGTGTCTTTAAAACCTTTCTCCTGCTCAGGAGTAGGACGCAGAAAAGCAAACACCGGTTTAGACTCTGAAAAGGAATAAGGTGAACGGGAATAAGGGAAGGAGAACCCTGCCGTATTTTTATGGATAAATTTAAAAAGTTCCATGGGTTGGGGTAAAACAACAATCAATAAAGCGCCATAAAAGAACACTTCTTTTTTTAAATATCCCCGAGCGTAGGCGATAAAAAACGCCAAACTTAAGATGACCGTTATGTAATCTCCCGTTGTTGGCCTCCATTGAAACATCAAAAAAATAAAAAATGCCACATGAATAAAAAACACTTTAATCAACCAAGTTCTATGTTGGCCAACGATAGAAGAGCCTGTCCGTTCCAAGAATATCCTGAACTGTTCGCAGGCGCATAAAATTAAGAATGCTGCGAAACCGCTAATTAGAAAATGCAGGTTCCTAAAATATTTAAAGAAGAAAATATGTTGGTAACACCATGGCTGAAGGAAGGAAACGTCTCCCAAAGAAAACAAAAGCACACCCACACCCACGAATAAAAGCATGACCATCCGTTTGCTGTATTTCAGAAAGGTTCCTGCCCATAAACAAATATAGGTGAACACCGGAACAAAAAACGAGCTGACGCACATGTCATCATGGTTGGAAAAAAAACTTTCCAGGACGCTCCCAAACACGCTTGTGCTGATGAATCTCTCTTGAATGGCAATAGAATTTCCAGATAAGCTGCCATACATCCTCCAGTCCGCCACTAATTCCCCTCGGATATTGCCCAAATACCAAAAAATCCCCGGCAACAAAGACAACGCAATCGACATCAGACACAACAAAACAAATGCCGGATATCTCCGCACAAAACATACGTAACGGCTGATGATCCCTTTAAGGTCGGCCCAATATACAAAACAAAATACAAATAAAAAGATTAATAAGGTGGCCATAAAATGAAACGGCATATACGTCGTAAAAATCACCATTAGAGAAAAAGTGACCCCCCAAAAAGAGCTCCTGCTGGTATTTTTTGTAAAAGAAACCAAGAAATAAAAAAACCAAACTGCGGGAACAAACATGAGGATACTTAAGAAATTATTGACCAGATCCGTGCTGATGTAAGAAAACAACAACAGAAGGAACGCCAAATAAGCCGGCCGGGAATCATTAAAGACTTCCTTGGCAAGAAGATAAAATCCTATGGCCCCTAATAAAAAATAGCTAAGTATATAAATGAAATAGGCGAATGAAAATGAACATCCTAAACCTTTCAATAATACTATCAAATATAGGAACGGATTGAATTCCCCGTTCATGCGGGCACCGAAATCGTCAGGCCTGCCCCAGTTGCAAAATGGGTTCCAAAAAGGGTAAACCCCTCTGACTATATTATTTAAAAAAAAGTTATTATAGATATAACAAATCCTGGCATCGATGATTAATTTCAATTCACCGTTAGAGTAAAAATGAAGGAAATTTCTTATCCACAAGGCAATTGGTATTAAAAAAAACAGGCTCTGCACCATAAGTAGTAGATTCAAACTCCATCAGTGATTCAGGTTATGTGGTATTGGAATAAAAACACTCAATGGCCCTTCAGGTAAATCTGTGCCCCATACCCTCACATAAACATCCCTGCCTAAAGGGATAACCGTACGTGTATCTCTCGATGCAATCAGGGCGCAAGGGAAAAAGGCCCCCTGAGGGTAACTTAAAGGTGCTGTCAAATTGTTGACGGCAACATGTTCTAAACGAAATCGATTCCCATAAACCTGGTGGAAAAACATCCACCATGGGTATTCCCAATCATCTTCCCCTTGAATTAAACCTACCTCGTGGCAATCCTGGGCTTGTACCAAACGGACAGCTACAGCATAAGGTAAAATAAAATCTGGTCTCTCCGAAAAATATTGCTGGATACGGGAAGTCCTCAAAATACTTCTGGCCCCTATCAAGGGGTGTTCATTACATGCTAACAGCCACGGCCAAGCCAAAACCACAACCAATACCCCAACTGGCAAGACCCAACGGCGCAATAATTCTGAGAAGACAGTCCCCATTAAAGCTGTAGACAAAACAAAAATCGGCAAATGAAAACGGCTATTAAAAGGATTAAAGTGTATGACCATACAAAAAACTATTCCTGTCGCTGCCACTGCCCCTGTATAAAGCCAATAATGTGTGTTGGAACGCAGCTTAGGTACAAAAAACATGGCTGGCAATAACACAACAAGCAAAAGAACATAGGTGAGATTTCCTGTATCGTCTTCCCCCGTTGAAAGTGCTTGAAAAGCAAAGGAATCCCCTCCATCGGGCCTGTTTAAATCAAAACCAGCAAACTTAGCCGTACCATTTAGCCCCTCTTTGATAAAATTATTGACGTTTCCCCACGGGGTCCCTAAATGTAACGCGCTATTACATACCACGTTGCCTAGCACAGACGACAAAGAAATTTTTGCATTAGTCAAGGGGATATGGGTCCAATTGGGTTTACCAAAAGTGGATGTATTACGCAGGGCATAAGGAACGACAAACAACAATGCCCCAGCTACCATCAACACCAATAATTTCAACCTTTGCTTGTCCCTCCTGCGCAAGGCTGCCATTGCATAAATCATTATCCACGCCGGCGCAAAAACATAAGAATAGCCTTTAGTCAGAAGGGCCAGCCCCAAAGACGCGCTGGCGGCCAAGGCCTGGCCCCAACGCCCCCGTTGATAGGTGCTCCACAAAAAATAAACAAAAAGCACAAACCATAAAGTCGCGACATAATCCGTTTGCGTACTTGTTGATTGTACCAGCCCCATAGGTAATGTCGCGGCCAAAAGCGCGGACAATAATTGTCCCCTCCGGTCAGCGCCCAACAGAAACGCCAGGGCACTGACACCGGCCCAGGAACCAAGGCAGGCAAACCACTGCACGGAATTAGAAAGATAATCCGCCACGGATAAAATTCTTAAATGCAAAATGGCATATTCGGCCCAAGGAGGGCTGTAAAGTTGACGAGAAACCTGAGTGGGATAATGCGCTACGGTCGCATTTTGAACCCAATGTTCAACCCTGGCCAAATGGTAGGTCATGGCATCGCAAGTGTTCGCCGCGCTCATCAAGGCGCTAAAACCCTTGATACCGGCAATAGCTACAAGAACCAAAAAGAATATTTTTTCAGTCAGCGACCAATCATAAAATACTCTTCGCAAAAAACCAATGGATGGCGCTTGCCAAAAGGGATAAAACCAATAGCCAGCACAACCCAAAACCAACAGCCACCCTATTAATAACGGGAAAAAAGATAAGGCGTGTATAGCGCTAAGGGCCTCGGTAAGAACACAGACAACCACCCCCCATAATACAATCGCATAGAAAAAAGCCTCCCGGCCGGCTAACCATACCTGGGGTCTCCTGCGGGCATATCCATAAAAACCACCCCAAAAAACAATAAAAGAAATGAAGGGAACTGAAACCCACATAATAATTTTAGTCTGGATGAGAAAAACGGTATTTAATAATCGGCCAAAACATTTCTAACGCCGTGGTCCATCTGATTTTCTTACCGGCACGGCGGGAACGAGCCACATAATTAATGGGGACCTCTTGAATGGACAATCCTTTATGTAGGATTTTAACTGTTATTTCGGTCTCAAAAGCAAAATTCTTTCCCGTAATGGCAATCCCTTCAATGGCCTTACGGGTAAAGACCTTATAGCAGGTATTGATATCCGTAATATTGACACCAAAAAGACGGCGGAATGCCCAATTGGAAATCAGATTGGCCCATCGGTTAACAGGCTCCATTCCTTGGATATCTCCTAAGAAACGTGAACCATAAACAACTTGTGTTCGACCATTCAAAATCGGCTCCATGAGCTTAGGGTATTGTACCGGGTCATATTCCAAGTCTGCATCTTGAACAATCAGAATGTCCCCCTTAGCTGCACGGATACCTGTTAAAAGCGCACCCGTTTTACCTTGGTTGGACTGATGGATAATGAGCGTCCCAGGGGAACCTTCAAAGCTCTTAAGAGCATCCCCCGTCCCATCTTGAGAACCGTCATTGACAACCACTATCTCTTTTTCCATGCCTTGGGGAAGTCCGATGGATTTAACTTTCCCGATGATAGATGCTATGGTCGCTTCTTCGTTATATGCAGGGATAATGACAGACAGGAGCATTCATTCCTTATACTTATTGGTAATGGGTAGCCGCCAGTCACGGCCAAAGGCACGGGCGGTAATCTTTATCCCCGGTGGGGCCTGGCGGCGTTTGTATTCATTCTTATCGATGAGATTGATCGTTTTCTTCACATAAGACACCTGTTCGGGTTCCTTGGCAATGGCCGAAATAGACTGGTGCCCTTGCACATACGCGGCCAGAACTTTGTCCAACTGTTCGTAGGCCCCCAACGATTCTTCATCGGTTTGGTTAAATTTCAACTCTGCAGTAGGGGCACGCAAAAAAACACTTTTAGGAATCAAGGGCCCTTTTGCTTGTGAATTTCTCCAACGGGCCAGTTCATACACTTTTGTCTTAAAAATATCTTTTAATGGGGCAAACCCGCCGGACATGTCCCCATAAAGGGTGCAGTAACCTACGGCCATCTCGCTTTTATTGCCCGTAGTCAGGACCAACCATCCGAACTTGTTAGAAAAAGCCATCAAAATGTCCCCCCTGATCCTTGCCTGGATATTTTCCTCGGCAATATTGGGAGGCAACCCCTTAAAATATTCCCTTAAAACTTTCAGGTAGACATTGTGAATGGCCTTGATGGGGATCTCTTTAAATTCAATGCCCAGGTTTTTGACAATGGTTCTGGCATCCTGGCGTGTCGCTTTGGCATTAAAACGTGAAGGCATGGAAATGGCCGTGACGTTCTCCGTGCCCAATGCATCAACGGCTATGGCCGCTACAAGGGCCGAATCAATCCCCCCGCTTAGACCCAAAGCCACTTTACTAAACCCGTTTTTTTGCACATAATCCCTCGTCCCTATCACTAGGGCCCTATAAACCTCTTCCGAGTCTTCCAAAACCTGCGCCACGGGATTTTCGGTCGTGTCTAAATCACAAATTAAAAGTTCTTCTTCGAATTGTTTGGCGCGTGAAAGCACTCTGCCTTGGGCATTCACAACCATGCTGGCACCATCAAAAACCAATTCATCTTGCCCTCCAACTAAATTACAATAAACTATCGTCGTCTTTGTCTCCTCGGCACGTCGAATCAAAAGTTCCTGGCGCTTTTTTAGCTTGTCGACTTCATAAGGGGAAGAAGAAATATTGATTAGAACCTTAGCTCCCCCCTTGGCCTGCTTAGTGTGCGCGCTCACGTCAACCCATATGTCCTCACAAACCGAAACTCCTATTTTACGGCCTTCGACGGTAATCAGGCCATTGTTGGTTTCAAAGTTACCCTGGGAAAAATACCTCTTTTCGTCAAAAACGCCGTAGTTGGGCAGTTCATTCTTACGATAGACCGTTTTAATTGAACCTTCTTCAATGATGGCCGCCGCATTGTAAATTTTTCCTTTGGAATCGGCATCCACAAACCCGACAACCGCAATAATGCCATACACTCTCTTGGCCAATGAAGAAATCAATTTCAGATTGTTGTCGATAAAATGGCTCTTTAGAAGAAGGTCTTCGGGAGGATAACCGCAAACAGCCAATTCCGGGAAAACGACCAATTGGGCTTTGGCCCTTTTAGCCCGGGTCAAATAATCCAAAATCAAGTCCCCGTTGCCAGAAAAATCTCCAACGGTGGTATTAATTTGGGCTAGGGCGATTTTAAACATTTTTCCAACGATCGTTTACTATCTCTAGAAAATTACTATACAACCTGTTTGCTTGTTCCAAAAAACTTTTCTGGTTATGCCGGTAGGCATCAACCATAGCCTGCGCATGCTCCGGACGCCCTGGAAGATCATTCTGGCAATATTCATCACACCATTCCTTGATGTTTTTATCGGTGACCTCAACATGAAATTGGAGGCCATAGGCATTCCCCCCCACCTTTAAAGCCTGGTGCGGGCAACCGTCGGCCGTGGCCAACAACGCCGCATTATCGGGGATTTGAAACATGTCTCCATGCCAGTGATAAATTTGTCCGTCTTCCTGAAAATCTTTAAATAAAATATCTTTCTTGCCCTCTGAGGTAAGCCTTATATGATACCACCCGATTTCTTTGACCGGAGATTTAATGACTTTTGCTCCCGCTGCTTTGGCCAAAAGCTGGGAACCTAAACAAATGCCCAAAAATGGGATTTGTCGTCTTAAAATTTCTTGGATAAACTCGTTTTCAGGTCTTAAAAAAGAATACTTGTCTTCTTCATCCACATTCATGGGCCCGCCCAAGATCACTACGGCTCTAAGTCTCGATAAGTCCTGCGGCAGCGAATCCCCTGCGCCTAAATCAAGGATACGGTAAGGGACATTTTTAGAATCAAGAAAGCCCCCCAATGTCCCTGGCCCCTCAATGTCGATGTGTTTGACGATTAAAATCATAGGTGAGATTATACTATAAAATAAAAAGGGCGGATAAAATTATCCGCCCTTTTTATTAAGAGGCGGGTTATAAACCCTCCTCTGTACGATTAATCAAGCATTCATTAAGAGCATTTCCGCGTAGGAAGGGACAGGCCAGATATTAGCCGGCACAAAACCTTCCAAAACATCAATTGATTCACGCAGTTTAACCATCCCCGCGTTGATTCTGGCTGAATCGTGTTTAG
>JAJXTI010000038.1 GCA_021783915.1 bacterium | reverse complement strand
GGATGGCCCAACGATACAAGCTTCTTCCATGCGAGCTTTGAAAAAGGGAATGACATTAAAGAAAGCATTGGATTTGGTCAAACGTTTAAGGCTTAAGACCAATATTCCACTTCTTTTCATGGTTTATTACAATATTATTTTTCACTATGGCCAAGAGAGATTTGTGAAGGATGCTAAAGTTTGTGGTTTGGATGGCATCATTGTGCCGGACTTGCCCCCTTATGAGGCAAAGGTTCTTAGAGATGTCGCCAAAAAGGCTGATCTGGCCACTGTCTTTTTTGTGGCGCCAACGACCAGCACAGAGCGTATTAAACCGATAGCCCAGGCCTCGAGCGGTTTTATTTATTACATTTCTTTGACCGGGGTTACCGGTGTGCGTCAGGCTGTGCCAACAACAATCGTCGTTGATTTGAAACGAATTAAGAAGATAACCGATAAACCGGTGTGTGTAGGTTTTGGGATTTCTACTCCTGCTCAAGTTAGAGCCATCAAAAAGCAAGCTGACGGAGTCATTGTCGGCAGCGCCATTGTTAAAGAAATTCAAAAGTATGCCAAAGATAAAGATTTGGTACCTAAAACAGCCGCGTTTGTAAGAAGGTTATCCACAATTTAATTCATATGAGACGTTTAACTATCCTTAATAACGAAATCCGTATAGTCACTCAGACCCTCAAAGACCGCGACAGCGCGTCGGTGGGGATCTGGTTTGGGGTTGGAGGCCGTTATGAGAATGCTCAGAATAAAGGAGTGGCTCATTTTATAGAACACATGGCTTTTAAGGGCAGCCGCCATTATACTTGCGATGAAGTCAAGCAGCTCATTGAAGGAGTGGGAGGCAGTCTAAATGCTTTTACCAGTGATGAAGAAACCTGCTACTATGCCAAAGTTCCACGTAAACATCTTGACCGTACATTTGATATCCTGGCGGACATTAGTTTTTTCCCCGCTCTTGCAAAAAGCGAGTTGGAAAAGGAACGCACCGTTATTTTAGAAGAAATCAAGATGTACCGTGACCTGCCGCAGTATTACGTGATGGAGCTGTTGGAGGAACTTTTGTGGCCCAATCATCCTTTAGGTAGAAGCCTGGCAGGCTCCAGCGAAACAGTTTCCGTTTTAAGCCAATCGGATTTGAAAGATTTTCAACAGCGTCACTATGTGCCGGATAACGTGGTAATTGCAGCTTGCGGCGCCATTGACCATGAGAAAATGGTCAAAATCGTAGAAGAGAAATTAGGGAAATTAAAAGGTAAAAAGCAGGATAATTATATTCCTTTTTATCGGAGACAGGAGAAACCAGCAGCCAGATTTTTTACCAAGAATACGGAACAAATGCATTTGGCTCTGGGATTTCTAGCCTATGAAACTAACCATAAGGATTATTATGTGCTGGCTTTATTAAGTATCATTTTAGGCGGTAATATGTCTAGCCGCCTCTTTAGTGAAGTCCGGGAACGAAGGGGCTTGGCTTATAATATCGGCAGTTCAGCCAAAAGCCTGGATGATACCGGTGTATTTATGGTGCGTGCAGGTGTTGATAACCATAAAATTGTAGATGCCTTGGATGTGATTCTGAATGTTTTGCATAAAATCAGTTCTCGCGAATCTTCAGGTGATGAACTTAAACGGGCCAAAGAGTATTTTTTAGGGCAATTTCTGTTAGGATTAGAAGATACTATGGATTATATGATTTGGCTTGGAGCAGGCCTTATCAGCCATGACAAAACTAAAACTGTCCAGGCGGTCATAAACAAAATTAATGCGGTCAGCTTAAGTGATATCAAAAGAGTGGCCAAAGACATTTTATCTCCACAACGGCTGAATATCAGCTTAATAGGGCCTTTGGATGACAAGCAACGCTCAAGCCTCAAGTCTGTGACGGGCATTGCTTAAACGCCATAGGTGTGGTAAAATTTTTATATGAATACACAAACTCCTGTTATTACATTGACTGATTCTGCCATCGAAAAAGTAAAAGCTATGATGGCTAAAGAAGGCAAACAAGGTTATGCCCTGCGTTTTGGTCTGACTACCGGAGGGTGTGCCGGGCTTTCTTACGAAATGAAATTTCAGAAAATTCCTTATGACAATGACGTTGTGTTTGAGCAAAAAGGTTTGATGGTCATAGTCAATCAAGAGAGTTTGGAATATATCAAAGGTGTGGAGATTGACTATCTGGACACTCTGCGCGAGAGCGGTTTTAAATACAAGAATCCTAACGCAAAATCAAGTTGTGGTTGTGGCACCTCGTTTAGTTAAATTGCTACCGCCATCCTGAGAACCTTTGATTGTTTTCTTCCGGGACGAAGGACTACCAAAAAAGAAAATACGGGATTGTCTGCTGGGCCGTAGATAATTCAGTATAAATTCGCACGGGCTGGCTTAATGTCGGCCTTAACAGGTCTCCATAAGTCAGGTGCTCATTTATGACTCCTCAAACACTGTCTGCCAACAAGGAAGTATTACCTGCTACGCTTCATTTAAGTTATAAACCTTTAGCGGGTTCCAAAAAGATTTATAAGTTGGGAGTGGTTCATCCCGACATACGAGTGCCATTTCGCCAAATAGACCTGTCAAACACCCAAGGGGCCAACGGACAAGTTACAGCGAATGAGCCTGTGTGTGTATATGATACTTCCGGCCCTTATACGGATCCTTCGGTGAGTGTGGACATTACCCATGGTTTACCGGAATTGCGTAAGAGCTGGATCCTGGCACGCAATGATGTTGAATTTTTGGATGAAAGCAGCTCGGTTTACCGCAAAGAACGTGAAGCAGACATCGATTTATTATCCATCCGTTTCCCGCGCCAGCGCAAGCCTTTGCGTGCCAGATCAGGCAAAAACATCACGCAAATGCACTATGCCCGCAAAGGCATTATAACGCCGGCCATGGAATTTATCGCCATTCGGGAGAGCTGTTCTCCTGAGTTTGTGCGTGACGAAGTGGCCCGCGGCCGCGCTATTATTCCTTTAAATATTAATCATCCGGAAATTGAACCCATGATTATCGGGCGTAGTTTTTTAGTTAAAATCAATGCCAACATCGGTAATTCCGCTATTTCTTCCAGTATTGCCGAGGAAGTCGAGAAAATGACCTGGGCCATTCGCTGGGGTGGAGACACGGTCATGGATTTGTCCACCGGAAAAAATATCCATGAGACCCGTGAATGGATTTTACGTAATTCACCGGTGCCTATCGGTACAGTACCTATTTATCAGGCCCTTGAAAAGGTCGACGGCAAAGCTGAAGAATTGACTTGGGAAATTTATCGTGATACCCTTATTGAGCAGGCTGAACAGGGAGTGGATTATTTTACCGTCCATGCGGGAGTGCTTTTGTGTTATATTCCTTTGACGGCCAAACGTACCACAGGAATCGTATCCCGTGGCGGCTCTATCATGGCCAAGTGGTGTTTGGCCCATCATAAGGAAAATTTCCTTTATACGCATTTCGAAGAAATTTGTGAAATTATGAAGCAGTATGATGTTTCTTTCTCATTAGGCGATGGATTGCGTCCGGGTAGCATTGCCGATGCCAATGATGAGGCACAGTTCGGCGAGCTTGAGACGTTGGGGGAGTTGACCCAAATCGCTTGGAAGCATAACGTACAAACCATGATTGAAGGGCCTGGCCATGTCCCCATGCACCTTATTAAAGAAAATATGGAGAAGCAATTAAGTATTTGCCATGAAGCGCCATTTTATACGTTGGGGCCTTTAACCACCGATATTGCCCCCGGTTATGACCACATTACTTCCGCCATCGGGGCCGCGATGATAGGTTGGTTTGGAACAGCCATGCTTTGTTATGTAACACCCAAAGAGCATTTAGGTCTTCCTAATAAAAAGGACGTTAAAGATGGCATCATTGCTTACAAGATTGCAGCTCATGCAGCGGACTTAGCTAAAGGCCATCCTGGGGCCCGGCAGTGGGATGACGCCCTTTCCAAAGCCAGGTTTGAGTTTCGCTGGAAGGATCAATTCCACCTTTCCTTGGATCCCGAAACAGCTCAAGAATTTCACGATGAAACTTTACCTTCCGAAGGCGCCAAACTGGCGCATTTTTGCTCCATGTGCGGGCCGCATTTTTGTTCCATGAAAATTACTCAAGAGGTACGCGATTTTGCCGAGAAAGGAATGCAGGAAAAGTCCAAAGAATTCCGTTCTGGTGGTGGACAAATTTATTTATAAGCTTTGTATAAAAGATTAGACTATTGCAACAGCTGCTGTTAACGTCATGGAGGAATTAAAGGCGTGAGAGTGCTCTTCGCAAATGCCTAATAAATTACTTTTGCATTCTTCCAATTCATTAAGCATTTTAATACGAAATTCGACTGTTTCTTCAACCATTTGCGGGAAAAGATTGCGGTAATACTCAATCCCTTCCAAAAGATTATCTTTAAATTCCGTGAAATACCTGGTTTTTTGTCCGTTAAGGGAATCTAGAGACTTTTGCACATCTTTTCTCAGGTAATCTACATACATACGCAGTTCTTTGATAAACATATGCGGACGATAGGTATCATTGAGAAGGTTGATACGACCATAAATATGATCGACCATTTCTTTAAGTATTATAATTTTTGAAAAATAAGCAATATTGGGGCCCGGACAAACAGCAGTAAAACGGGGTACATTGCTCGGGACATTGTTGTTAATAAGCACTGATTCGCCAAGGTCATGGCAGATGCAAGCTTTAGCTACAATGGCATCAAAACATTTTTTGTATTCTGCTTCCTGCAAGTTTTGAGAGCTTAAGTGTTCAAGTTTCAATTTTTGATATTGACGGCTAGCCGTACAAATAGGTTTCTCGGTAAACTCTGTATTAGAAACCAAATAGCCTTTAGGACAGGCGCTGCCTGGACGGCCGCGCATGACCTTCATATTTTTTTCAAGGTCGCTTAAAGAGTTGCGCAAATTACTGAAGGGGATGCCCAGCGGTGAAACATAGCTGACATACACGTCTTTCTCGGTGGCCTTGACCAGTTTTTCTAAAGTTACAGGGTCAACATTGGTGGCCTCTGGGCAAAGCAAAAAGGGCGTGGCCCAGCCAGTACCATCAAGATGGTAACGTCTCATTAAAAATTCATTTTCTTGAAAGGTACCGATACCGCCTTGAGTCGTAATTTTGACCTGGTGAGGCTGGTTAAAATGTATTTTATTTTTTAATTTCAATGCCTCATTACAAATTTTGTGCAATTCTTCAACCAGGTGCTGGCGTTTGGAATGGAATTCTTCCATGATAGGCCCTATCAAATATCCATCGGTGGCAAAAAGATGTCCGCCGCAATTAAGCCCGGATTCAATACGGTATTCGGAGACCCATAACCCCTTTTTAGCTAAAAATTTACCTTGAATCAGAGTAGAACGAAAATCGCTGACCTTTAAGATGATTTTCTTTTTGATGTCCCCTGTGGCGTCTGCATAAAAATCTTTGAATTGTTCAATGTAGGCATACAAACGCCGATTAAATCCTGCTGAAAAGACAATCGCCGATTTTAATTTACTCTGAGCGTAGCCGCGAAGGGCAGAAAGCGCATCAGAAGATTCCGCAGGCAAAAGATTGCCTTTAGCATCATAATTGTCACGGTCTAGTTTGGTCATGATATTAACGTTGATATCTCCGGCTGTCATGGACTCACGTAAGCTTTTTTGAAGGGCAATTTTAAGTTTTTCATCCTGACTGGATAACATGTGCCTGTAGGCTGCCTTTAACACAGAGTCTTCAGGAAGCATTTCAAAGTATTTGGTGATTTCTGAACCCGGTTCAAATTCAGAATTTTTGACGGTTTCGAATTCTTTTTCCACAATCCAGTGCACCAAGTCCAAATACGCGGTAATACGGTGGGCACGAAAGTCCTCATCGTATTTGGTAATGGGGGCATAGGGTTGCTCATATTTTTCGCAGTAGAACTTACGCATCTGTTCAATTAAAGCATCATCTACCAGCGAAATAACGGAATGGATACCGTATTTAGCCACTTTTATAGGGGAATCAATAGAAAACCCTGTGCCCATAACCGGTATATGGAACGTATGTACAGAAGTATCCTTTTTGAACATGCATATAGTATAAATTATCTTAATGGGAAAGCAAGAAATATAATCTTGAAAAAGTTTTATCTTTCAGTATACTGTGGGGGCATATAAAGATACTTAATCTATAGTGAGGAAAATATTTTATGACTGACGATTTTAATTCCCTGTGGCAGTCATTGGCCTTGTTGCTGCGTTCCCATCCTTGGCACGGCATTCCCATAGGTGAAGATGCACCCAAGATAGTTAACACTTATATTGAAACTGTTCCTTCCGATACTGTTAAATATGAAATTGACAAAAAAAGTGGCTTTTTAAAAGTAGACAGGCCTCAGAAATATTCCAGTATTTGCCCGACTCTTTATGGGTTTATCCCTCAAACCTATTGTTCTAAACATATTGCTGAGTTCTGCCGCGAACGTACGGGTCGTGATTATGTTGTTGGAGATAATGACCCTTTGGATATTTGTGTATTGACGGAAAAAGTCATTAGCCATGGCGACATCATCATAAGGGCCTTTCCTATCGGTGGCTTTCGTATGATTGATGGCGGACAGGCGGATGACAAGATCATTGCCGTCATGCAGGGCGACGGTCTTTACAGCCAGTGGAACAATATCGAGGACTGTCCGCGTGCGTTCGTCGATAGACTTAAACATTATTTTTTGACATATAAAGACCTTCCAGGTTCGGATGACCGTGCTTGCGAAATCACCCATATTTATGGACGTGAAGAGGCCATAGAAATCATCCGCCGTTCCCGCGCTGACTATACAGAACGTTTTGGCCAACTGGAAGCTATGATGGCAACTATTCTTGATGATTAATGAACCCTAGGCCTAAGCAAAATCTACGGCTGGGACGGTTTTGAATTCACATCTGGTGATCTGACGTTAGGAATCACACCTTCCATCGGTGGGCGTATTATGTCTTTGAGATATCAAGGACATGAGTTCCTTTTGGTTGATGATAACCATACGGTTGAAATATTTGCCCCTTACAGGTGGAAGGATGTGGCCACAGTCACAAAGTCCCTGGGATTTCGTCGGTGGGGAGAGGGCAAAACCTGGGTCGCTCCATAAAGCAAATGGTTGTTGGGAATACCCCCTTTGGATTTAATGTCGCCCCTTATGATATTACTTGGTAGAACGAAGAAGCCTTGGTTTGTCGAGAGACAGGTTTACAAGTTGTCAGGCGTGTTGGTCTAAAGCGGGCCAGGTCCATTTGGTTGAAGAGCTTTACAATAGGACAACAAAACTTTTACAAAGGGGATTGTGGAACGTGACTTAGGTCAGAAGACCTTGCTGTTTTGAAATTCCTGCTGAAAAGGAAGTTTTTCGGTCTTACCATCTAGAAGATCCCACTTTAGGGGCTTTTGAGGGTGATTTATCAGCCAAAGATGGATATATCGTAGTGGATTGCCGGGACAATAATCTTTTTAAAATTGGTGGTATGCCTCGTTCAGGTGAAGTTATGATCGTGGAGCTGGAGAAGTCCTTTGGATGAAAATTTTTAGCTATGAAAAAGTTATCCGGTATGCCCATGGCTCTATGGTCGGAGTGTTTAATTCGCCAGTTGCCCTTTATGCGGAAATCGAATGGCATGCGTCTTTTAAAACACTGGTGCCCGGGGGGAGTGTGCGCTTAGAACAAACCTGGCAAATATCAACTTGCTCATCTAAATTATAAGCATTACAATAAATCACATGCGAAATAAAACCATATTTTTTTTCCTTGCAGTTTTTATTTTTTTCAGTTTCTTCAATGCTCTGGCCGCTGAGAATCTTTTTAAAAAGAACAACCCTGATTTTAGAAAATACGAATTCGCCCGCAGTTATATTTCCGCTTTAAGTTATTTTAATGCCATTGATCGGCGCTGGAAGACTAACCCTCCTAAGAAAAGATTTGCCGGTGATGATTTAAAAATCATCCGAGGTAGCGTTGAATACATGGTTTTTGATAATTCAGACTTGAGAATAGCTAAAAACTACATGCTTAAATATTTAAAATACCCCAATTCTCTTATGCGTAAAGTGTCCGATTTGATGGTTGTTTCTTGTGACAAGGACATAGCTTTGAATAATCAGTCAAAGAAACTATGGGAAGATTGGTTGGTTAAGAAGGCCTCTGGAAAAGCGACGGTTGAAGAAGAAAAGGCCTTTGTTACAGCCCAGCAGGGGTTAGACGCTAAACGAACAAAGTCAGACGAATTTATTATTAGAGCGTCAATTCTGTTGACAAAGGTTTTATTAAGCCAGGACAACCTTAATGAAAAGGGGCATTTGTTGGCCATTACTGAGAAACAGCGCAATAGATTATTAGATGATCTAGATGTTTATGGCAACAATGTGTTGGATTGGGGGCTTCAACCTGGTCAAAGCACTCTTGATGCTTGCATTGCCGTTATCCGTGAAACTTTGGAAGACCCTATTTTTATCGCTCACAAATAAGTTTTTCATGTCAAAATTATTTCAATTTCCTGAAGTAGTTGTCGTCGAAGCATCCGCTGGCAGCGGCAAAACTTATACTCTGGCCAAACGCTATGTTCAATTGGCCTTGTATTTAGTCTCCCGGCAAAATCTGCCTATTCAATCTATCCTGGCCATTACTTTTACCAATAAAGCTACCTGGGAAATGAAGTCCCGTATTCTGGATTTTCTCAAACGTACCGCTTTAAAACAACTGAAACCTTATGAAATCCAGGACATTCTTTTGCCGTTGGATATGACACAAGACAATGCCTGTGTATTGGCGTTTACCCTTATGGAAGATGTGATCCATCATTACCATTATTTTCAGGTACAGACCATCGATAGCTTTATTAATACGCTTTTATCAGGCTGTTCATTTAAGATCGGATTGTCGGCGCATTTTAAAATTCAACGTAATTTCCGTGATTATCTAGAGCTCGCTCTCGATGAATTATTAGAAATGGCCCATACTGATAAAAAAGTACGCCGTCTTTTTGAAAATTTTATCCGCCAGTATTTATTTTTGGAGAACAGAGGGGGGTGGTTCCCCAAAGAAGATTTGCTTAAGAGCATGGTTGTTTTATTCCGCCAATTCAACACCTATCAAAAACCTCTAACGGTCTACCCGTGTGAGGAAGATTTATTTGTAAAAAAGAAAACAATTTATGACCTTATCAGGAAACTTCAATTATCGTGCCCACCGCAGACTAACAAACGTTTTTTGACCCATGTGGAGGAATTTGTTAAGGCCAGCGATGGTATTTTTGATGTAGACCAATTAAAACCTTATTGGGCCATGGAGGATTTCCCCATCAATAAGGGCAGCCAGCCATCACCGGAGATCCAACAACTATGGAAGAAATTGCATCAGCAAATCCATGATCTATGCTGGTTGGAAAGCCACACGATGTTTAATGCCTATATCAATGTGTTTGAAGCCTTGCTGTCTAATTTTTATCAATTGTCTAAGCGTGACGATGTTTTATTCTTAGAGGAGCTTAACCGAAAGGCCTCGGTACTCTTTGAGGAAGATTTGGTGAGTGTTGAAGAGCTTTATTTCCGGCTTGCCGCCCGCTTTCAGCATTATTTGATTGATGAATTTCAAGATACTTCTTTGGCTCAGTGGCGCAACGTGGCTTGTATGGTGCATGAGGCGCTTTCCTCCAGAGGGTCCTTATTTTACGTTGGAGACAAAAAGCAGGCTATTTATGCCTTCCGCGGAGGTGAAAGCCGGCTTTTCGATGCCTTGCAAAGCCAGTTGATCGAATATGTTCAGACACAGAGCCTGAATAGAAATTACCGTAGCTGTCGCAGAATCATCGAGTTTAATAATTGTGTTTTTGACCCGGTCAATTTACGCGCGTTTCTGAATCGCAAATATGAAGATGATCGCGAACATAAACGTGAGGGGGTTTATTTTAACGACGAAGATTTTGTCAATATCACCAATACCTTTGGCCATGCCAAACAGTCATCGGGTAAAGATTTAGACGGCGGAGTGGTCAGGATCTCTTATTTATCAGGACGGACCAAGACCGAATTCAGCGATGATGCTAAGAAGAAATTGATTGCGCTTATCGAAGATGTAAGTCAGCGTTTTGCCCTTAAAGATATTGCCATATTGACCCGCGGCAATGATGAATTAGAACAGGTGACCCAATGGCTTTTACAAGAGGGGATTTATACCCAGTCAGAGCGTAACAGCGATATTAAAAACAATCCTTTGGTTGCGGAACTGATGGCATTCTTACAGTTTTTACATTCTCCCATCGATAATAATGCCTTTGTGCAATTTTGCTTGGGGGACCTCTTGCCCAAGGCAAGCAACCTTACGACGCAGCGTTTGCAGGAGTTTTTATTCGATTGTGCCCGGCGTAAAGACAAAATCAAGGACTTATATTTTTATAAAGAATTCCGTGACGCGTTTCCGCAGGTTTGGGAGGATTTCTTTGAACCATTTCTCCGTCAGGTGGGAGCATATCCTTTGTATGAACTGACCGTCGGTATCATCTCGCGTTTTAATTGTGAGAAACACTTTGCACAGTATCAGGGTTTTGTCATGCATCTTCTGCAATTGATTAAAGTCCGCGAAGAACAAAGCTGTGATTTGGCTGCTTTCCTGGATTATTATGAAACTCTTGAAGATCAGAGCTCAGAACGTTTTGTACCTATGGCCCAGCCGGAAGCGGTGAAGATACTGACGGTGCATAAAGCTAAGGGTCTGGAATTTCCTGTGGTCATTATCCCGTTTTTGGAAATGGACATTAAGGTAGGATTCGGCGGGCGGGATGGGGCACAGTCGTATGTGCTGGACATTCAGGAGCAAGGTATGGGTTTGGTGCGTTTAAAAGAAAATTACAGGACATTTTGTCCGCAACTACAGACCAAATATGAAGTGGAATATAAAAAAGCATTTCTATTGGAATTAAATACTATTTATGTGGCCCTGACCAGGGCCATTGAAGAATTGTATATTTTTATCCCTATGCGCAGCGGTAATAGCGTCAACAACGCCTGGTTTCTCATCCCGGAGGAATGTTTTAATATGGGGACACCGGCTGTGCGTCCGCTCACCCACGAAACGCTGCAAGCGCACCGTAGGATTTCTTCTTTCGTGGATGACCAATGGCTGCCGAAATTAAAAGAAGAATTTTTCTCTGAGCAAGTTGTATCAGCTGTGGCAGCACATCAGGGGGAAGTTTGCCATGAATTCTTGAGTCGTGTCGGTAACTTATCGCAGACTACGATTGCTTTACCAGAAGAAATACGGTCTTTCGTTGAATCATCCAATTTAAAGAAGTTTTTCTATTTGCCATCTGATGCAAAGGTTTTTTGTGAAAAGGAATTCGTCAATGCCTATGGAGACACCAAACGTATTGATCGTTTAATCATTTTTTCAGATAAGGTCTGGGTCATTGATTATAAAACCTCCCATCTAGGTCAAGGGTATCACCAGAATCAAGTGCGTGATTATATCGGGTTAGTTAAGGCTTTTTATTCAAAATATAAGGTAGAAGCTTTTATTATTTATTTGGATGATTTAACGGTGGAATCTTTATGAGCCGCATTATCACTGTCCCGTTTACAGATGCGTTTTTGCCCCATGTTGTTGATTATATCGATGAACATTATGTACACAAAGGTAAGGACATGTCACGTTTAGGTATTATTTTTGGTGGGCACAGGCCGTTTTTGTTTATTAAAAGGGATTTGGCCAAGCGCGTCAAGGGACCCTATATACCGCCGCGATTTTTTACTATCGATGAGTGGATGGCTAAAATCGCCTATGGCAGTCAGCCTCTTTCCTTTAGCAACACTTTAGACCATTGCTATGCCATCTACCACTTAGCTAAAACTCATGCTCCCGAAGTACTTAAAAGTAGGGAGGCCTTTGCCCAGTTTTTACCCTGGGCCAAAGAGATCCTTTGTTTTATTGAACAATTGGACTTGGAAGATGTTCCTTTGGATGCGCTTGAAGTGATTAAACAACATGCCCAAATTGGCTTTAGTGTTCCTGATGATATCAATCGGTTGCTGATGCATTTATCCGTATTGCGTAAAGGTTACCATGAGTATTTAAATCAGCATCAATTAACAACCAGAGGGTATCAATACTTGCGGGCCGCCCGTTGTGTGGCTGAGCATAATCTGCTGGAATTCGATGAAATCTTATTTTGTAATCTTTTTTATTTGCACCGCAGCGAGAACATGGTGATTAAAAATATTTATGAACATTCACCAACTATTTTATTTATACAAGGAGACCAAAGATGCTGGCCGGCTCTTTCGCGCATTGCCAAAACTTTTGGGTCACTGGTCACTGAAGGCAAGGAAGTTGTTGCGACGAATTTTAATTTAAAGATTTGCGAGGCCTTTGACAGCCATGCCCAGGCAGGGTTAGTCAAAGAAATCCTGTCCCAGATGCCTGATCCGCAGGAGACGGTGATCGTATTGCCCAATAGCGATTCACTTTTACCCTTGTTGACCGCCATCGGCGGCCAATTAAAGGAATTTAATATTTCCATGGGCTATCCGCTTAAACGTAGCGCTTTATACGCATTGTTGGAAACCATCATCCAGGTGCAGTCTACCCGTAAAGATAAATTGTATTATTCGCGAGATTATTTGAAATTATTGCAGCACCCTTTGGTTAAAAATTTAAATTTGGTAGGAGACCTGGCACTCATACGTACGATGGTGCATCGGATAGAAGAGGCATTGAAAGGAGACTTATTGACGGGTATCTCAGGATCGTTATTTTTAGATCTTGAAGAAGTGTTGAAAGATGAGCGGCTTTGGCAGAGTGTTGGTGATGATAAACTTAAAATTGCTTTGATGATGATCCATAGAATTTTTTTTATCAATTTTCAAGAGGTGTTGTGCCCCACCGATCTGGCCAAGGCTTTAAAGGAATTCTTGGATTTTATGCAGACGCACAGTGCCATGGAACGTTTTCCTTTAAACAATCAAATCGCAAAGCGTTTGGCAGATATAACCCAAGAATTGGGCGTTTGTACTTTCAAAAAGGAAATTTTTGAATCCCGTGAATTGTTTCGTATTTTGAAAGAGCGTTTGTCATCGGAAATGGTGGCCTTTAGCGGGTCGCCTCTGCGCGGTCTACAGGTCTTGGGGCTTTTTGAAACGCGGGCTTTGAATTTTAAAAATGTCATTGTTTTGGACGTGAATGAAGGAGTGCTGCCTAGTTTAAGTATTTATGAGCCCCTAATCCCTAGAGAAATGATGATTAAACTGAATTTAGACCGTTTGGAGTTGGAGGAGGAGATCCAGCGTTATGGTTTTATGCGTTTGATTTCTTCGGCCCAAAATGTCTATTTGATCTATCAGCACAATACTGACAAAGTCCGCAGCCGTTTTGTGGAAGAATTGATTTGGGAACAGGAACGTCGCCGGGAAAATTTAGGTAGTGTTGAGATCATCCGTGGGGCGTTTGAGGTTTCCGTGCAAAGAAATTCAAGGTCTGTCGTCAAAACTAAAGAAATACTCGATTTTCTTTCAAGCTTTACATTTTCAGCTTCCAGTATCAATACCTATGTACGAAATCCGTATAAGTTTTATTGCCAATATGTTTTGGGATTAAAACAGAAAGATAATTTGCTTGAGGATCCGCAAGGCCGCCAGATAGGCACTTTTGTCCATAATTTGTTTGAACAGACATTTAAAGGGTTTATAGGTCAAAAGCCTGTCATTGATGAGGCATTTAAAAAATATTTTTATAAAGTCTATGAGACCCGGTTTGCCGAGAATTTTGCCAGGTCTAAGCGTAGTGACATGTTCTTAATGGAATCAGTTTTGAGGACGAGATTAGAGCGGTTTTTAAAGGAAGAGGCCGAACGCTGCCAACAGGTGGAAAAAATCCTTTATATAGAACGTAAATTTGAGCAGATCTTAACCTTGGCGGGCAGACAATTGCGGTTTTCCTATCGAGTGGATCGCGTAGACCAGATGCAAGATGGCTCGATTTTAATCCTCGACTATAAAACGGGTCCCATAGATCCCATGCCCAAATCTCCCCAAGTGATAGAAAATTTGGATCTGACCCGTGCTAATATTGTTGGGAGCATCTATTCTTTTCAAATGCCTCTTTATGCGCAATACTTTCATGGGGAGTATCCCAACCAGAGGGTGGATGCCGTGTTATACCATCTAAGGACCATGGAGTTAAATTATTTTTTGCGCAAATACCCGTTGGAGGAAATCCCGCGCATTTTGTCTGTTTACAATTATGCACTGGAGGCAGTGGTGAGGGAGATATTCAATCCGGATGTGCCTTTTGTGGATGATTCTCAAGGGAGGGAATGGTGATGATCCGTTTATTTTTCATTTTTATATTCATTATTTATAAGCGTTCCTATCCCATTGATATAGTGTCTTTGACGGACCAGAATAATTTAAAAACATTGCAACCTTTTGAGAAGCTTAGCCATGAAGGTTTGCCTGATTTTGTTTTTATGTATTTTCCCAGCACTGATCGTGTCGGTCATAAACATGGATAGGATGTCACACCGGTTTTTTTATATGAATGAGGCCCGAATTTTAGACGGCTATTTGGGCCGTGTTATTAAAACAATCAATGATGATCTTGTTTTAAAGAACTCCACTGCCTTTATCGTCACGGCAGATCATGGCGGACAGACCCTCTCGCATGCAGATAAAAAGGCCCCGTTGGATTACACAATTCCTTTTATAATTTGGGGAAAACCTGTTGATAAAGGGGTTGATTTATATACAATAAACCTTGATAGAAGAAAAGATCCTTTTAATAAAAGGATTGGATATAATCAGCGTCTGCAACCAATTCGTAATGGGATGCTGCTAATTTAGTACTAGCATTGTTAGGACTACCTGCTGTGCAGGATTCTACGATAGATTTTCGTGAACTTTTAAGAATTAGCAAGGGATAGGAATAATGCCTAAATGTATTCTGGTAGTCGATGATGAACCAATAGTGGTGGAAATTTCTAAGCGCAAATTGGAAGAAAAAGGTTACGAAATAATGACCGCCCAAAATGGCCTGGAAGCTTTGGCGGCCCTTCAGAAAAGAATCCCCGATTTAATTTTGTTAGATATTCAGATGCATAAAATGAACGGCTATACCTTTATGATGGAAAAAATTAAGATTTCCGAATATAGCAAGATACCTGTCATTATTTTGACTGCCTATGGTGAAATGGGACCTCTTTTTAAACGTCATGGGATTAAAGCCTACCTCTTAAAACCCCTTAAACTCCAAGAATTATTAGATAAAGTAAAAGAAATTCTTGGAGAGATCG
>JAJXTI010000132.1 GCA_021783915.1 bacterium | reverse complement strand
CAGGTGACCACCTTTGATATTGACAAAACTTTTGAGCCGGACCACCTGGGCAGCGTCCATGATTTAAGCAGGTTCAAAGACAAACAGTTTGATATGGTGATTGCTTCCCATGTATTAGAACATTTGTCCGTGTCCTATTTGGACCAGTCTTTAAAGGAAATAGCGCGGGTTTCCCAATATGCGCTTATTTATTTACCGGTGGCAGGCAAACATTTTCAATTTCGCCTAAGACCGGGGTTTGGGGCCATTGATATTTGTTGGTTCTTTGATGTTTTCAATTGGTTTGAGAGACCGGATGGGGTGACGGCACGTTATATGCAAGGCCAGCATTTTTGGGAAATAGGTATGCGTGGATTTCGAATCAATGACCTGATCAAACGGATGTCTCCTTTTTTTGATGTCATTACTACCTACAGGAACAGAGACTGGAACCCCAGTCAAAATTTTGTGCTTAAGTCCAGATAGGAATGGTCAAACAATATTTATTAACTAATTGAGGGGATGTCATAATGAGAAATAGTCTGTTTATTTTTAAAAATAGCCGAATATTGATAACGGCGATTTTTTTGGTAAATTTCTCATACATTTTTATTTATAAAGACAGGGTATTTACTATATTTATTTTTGCTGCGATGTTATTTTTTACAGGACTACTGAGACTTGTAAAAAGATTTGGCCCCGAACATGATAGTTTGCCCTGGCAAGGCCGCGCCGAACCAGAGGTCATGCGGTCATTTCTGTTTATTTTACCATTTTTTATCCCTATAATTTTTTGTTATTTTCATCAGCGGATAGTCTTTTGGAATTTTAATGAAATTGCCAGAGTGGCGCTCGCGTGGTTGATTTTTTCACTTGCATGGCTTAATTTTTCAGAAGCAAGAAATAAAGAGATAGGCATCAAGGGGGTGGCGGCGCCTTTTCTGCTTTTTACCGTCTGGGCGGCTGTGTTATGGTTGGGCCTGATATGGGATGCCGGAAGCAAGGTCATTTTTTTAAAAGCGATTTCTTCGCCCGCAATCGTAAAAACAGACAGGTTCGCGTCCGTGATATATAAAATATGGGAAACCAAGCCATTGTCTGAGCATTTCGGCCTGGCGTTTCAGGACTATAGTTCATTCAAAGAAAGCGCGTATTCGCACCAAAACCAATTTTATCTTTTTATAAATTATGTGGTTTTAAAATTTATCCAGTTCCTCGTGGATTGCAAGATGGAGGTCGCCACAAGACTACTGCCTTTTTTCTTTTCAATCTTGCTGACTGTGTCCGTCGCGGCCTTTTTCTTAAAGACAAAATTCGACCTTCAAATTAGAAAAATATCGACCCAATTGACATTTTTTTTTGGTCTAGGTTTTTTGCTGTCTCTCCCGGATTTTTGGATTACCTTGTTAAGGTATAACACGGACAACTGTTACCCGTGGGTTTCCTACATCACTTTAATATTGTTTGCGTATATATGTTTAAACGACTATAAGTCAAAAGGTTTTGTGTTCCTATTATATTTTTATTGCCTTTTGGTCCCTTTTTACGCGGTCATTTCTTTGTTTACTTATGTTTTTTTTGTGTTCGCGCTTGAGGGGGCGCGTAAAGATAAATTACTGTTCAGAAGAACAATCATGATATTAGGCGTAGGATTAACGCTCGCCGTGGTTTCGTTGATGTGCCCCTATTTCTTAATAAAAATATTAAAGTATAAAGAGGTGGGGAGCTCCTTACTGTTTCGCTCAGGACTGGACGGAGACATGACTTATTACGATAACATTTGGCAGGCGGTCGTAAGTCCTTACAATAAATCTTTAATCAGGCCATGGAGTGGTTTCATATCTGTCATGATGTTTTGCACGATAGCTTTTATATTCGCTGGGCTAAAGAAATATAAGAAGGGGTCTGTGGAATTAATGAATTCCATTTTTTTATTTTCTCCTTATCTATTTTCTGTTGTGTTTTTCCCGCAAGCTGTGTCCATTCACCCCTATTTATATGACTATCTTTTATTGTTTCCGGTGGCATTCTTGGGTGTTTATTGGTTGTGTTCACAGGAATTTCACGAGAAAATGAAAGGTCCATGGCTCTACTTGGTGTTTTTGTTCATGACGGGTTTTGTTATTTACAACCTGACTAAAATCGCCCAGGCGGCGAGCAACTTAACATTTTAAGGCTTGGCTTTTACAAGGATGAGGGGATGAAGACAATAGCAATCCTGCAATCGAATTATATTCCCTGGAAAGGTTATTTTGACATGATTGCTGCTGTTGATGAGTTCATCATTTATGACGATGCGCGGTTTACTAAAAATGACTGGAGAAACCGTAATCAGATTAAGACGCCGCAGGGGGTGAAATGGCTTACAGTGCCGGTCGGCCAACATATAAGCCGTCGTATTCGAGATGTGGAATTACCGGATGGCAAGTGGCAGGTCAAACATTGGAAGACGATTGAAAGCAACTATTGTCGTGCCCAACATTTTGAGGAAATCTCCGCGATTTTTGGACCGCTTTATTTACGGCGTCAACATACCCGTTTATCGTGGCTCAACAGAGAATTGATCGAGACCGTGTGCGCTTATTTGGGGATTGGTACCAAAATCAAGAATTCTTGGGACTATCAGCTCATTGAGGGCAAAAGCGAAAGACTGGTCGATTTATGCGTTCAAGCCGGTGCCAATGAATACATTTCCGGCCCTGCTGCAAAGGACTATATCGAAGAGGAGGCGTTTACGGACCGGGGGATCAAGCTGAGGTGGTTTGACTACTGTGGATATCCCGAATATCAACAACTCTGGGGCACATTTATTCACGAGGTCTCCATCCTTGACTTATTGTTTAATTGTGGTAAAAATGCGCCCCATTACATGAGGTATGTGGACTTATGAAACTTTCCATTGTTGCTACGCTCTACCAATCCGCGGCGTATGTTGTTGAGTTTTATCAGCGGGCAAGCGTCGCCGCCAGACACATTGCAGGTGATGATTACGAGATTATTTTGGTGAATGATGGGTCACCTGACAACAGCCTCAACATGGTTGCACAAGTCGCCGAGAGCGACAGCCATCTTGTCGTTGTCGACCTCTCCCGTAACTTCGGCCACCATAAGGCCATGATGACAGGCCTTGCCCATGCCAGGGGGCAGCATGTTTTTTTGATTGATAGCGACCTGGAAGAAGAACCGGAATGGTTAATTGGTTTTGCGGAGCAGATGGCGCGTGATAAGTGTGATGTGGTGTACGGGGTGCAAGAGCAGCGTAAAGGCGGGTTTTTTGAGCGGTGGAGCGGGCAAGTTTTTTATAGGGTTTTCCGCATGTTAACAGGGGTGGACCTTCCCGATAACGTTGTCGTCGCGCGTTTGATGACGCGTCGCTATGTCGACGCCCTGCTGCAGCACGGTGAGTCGGAAGTGTTCATGGCCGGGCTATGGGTCATCACCGGTTTTGACCAGAGACCGCAAAAAGTCAAAAAGCGCAGTACCAGCAAGACAACGTAAGATCGGA
>JAJXTI010000131.1 GCA_021783915.1 bacterium | reverse complement strand
GTAGATTTATATAAGCGGCTGAAGTTTTCAATCCAACCGTTTGAGTATTTTTTGTTAAGCTGGGTTTTAGTTGTCCTGGTTATTTTTCAATTTGCGCACTCAAAATTATGCAGTTATATTTTACCGATGTTTCCGGCCCTGGCGTTATTAACAGCCAATTTTATCGGTGAAAAACTAGAAAAATTTGATCATGGGATCATAAAAAGATTAAGTTATGGCCTTATCGCTTTTTTGACGGCCCTAGGCATTGCTTGTGTGGCCGCTTATAAGGTCTATAAGCCTTATGTGCCTTCCATGATGCCTGCTTATTTCCTTTCGGCAAGTTTGTTTTCAATTAGCGGGATTAGTTTGACTTTATTGTTCAAAGATAAAGTTCGTCAGGCCATAATTCTATTGGGTTTTAGTTTAGCCCCTGTTTTTTTAACGGCGTTTATAATTACCTCCAGTTTGGAGCCATATATCTCCATGTACGATGCTTCCTGTTATGTCCCTTCGGCAAAAGGGCGTAAAACCACTCTTTTGGTAGCTAAACCTTATGCCCGAGGGATTTATTATTATACGGGGTTGGATGTAGCGGTAATGGATTTAGGCGGTCAGAATTATTTTAGTCCGCACCCGATACCTATTTTAAACACCAAAGATAAGTTGTTGGCTTTTTTAAATAGCCAGCCGCAGACTTTTGCCATCCTAAAGAAATCCGGTTATGAATTTTTAAAGAAGAATTACGCGCGGCGCTTTCATATTAATGTTTTGAAAATGGCAGGACGTAATTATGTCCTTAAGATTGAACCTATTAAACCTTCGTAGTAGAATAAAATTTATGTGGCCGTATTTTTGTCTGATTTTTTTATTTTTGACAGCGCCGGTTTATGGGGGAATGGATGAGTTGTTCCATTCGAGTTCCAAGCTGGAAGAAGCCATGGTTGTCAAAGTCCCCAGCAGCGATACTATTATTTTAGAAAACGGGCAGAGAATCAAGCTTCTTGGCATTGAATCTTATGGCCCGCCTCCGCGTCCTGTTGTTAAATACGATAACAAGGGCAGACCTATCGAAGATAAAGACATCCAACCTACCATTTCTTTAGAAGAACAAGCCATTATTTTTGCCCAAAGTTTGATGGAAGGCAAGAAAGTAAAGCTGGAATATGATGTAGACTCCCGTGATGAGGAGGGTCATAAAACAGCCTATGTATATTTACCTAATGGCCATATGGCCAATATTGAACTGTTGCGTCAAGGCTTTGTGCATTTAAGGATTCGGCCCCCTAATGTTAAGCATGAAAATTTATTTAAAAAAGCTTACCAAGAAGCCCGAAAAGAACAACGGGGATTTCTAAGTTATTAATCACATCTCATGGATTTATTGAAAAGAGTCCTAGACTCTATTATTAAAGACGGCCTGATTAAGACCGGAGACACTGTCGTGGTAGGTGTCTCAGGAGGCCCGGATTCCGTTACTTTGCTTCATGTTTTGTATCAACTGCGGCATCGATTAGGGATCAATCTTCATGTGGCCCATTTTAACCATCGATTACGTCCTACTGCGGACGCTGATGAAGCCTTTGTCAAGGGCCTTGCTGATCGGTTAGGTTTGCCTATCAGTGTTTCTTATCGAAAGGGACGTTCAAAGTCCCGTTTTATTTCAGAAGATAAAGCTCGTCAATTACGATTTCAATTCTTTGGGCAAGTTGCCCATCGAATTAAAGCCCAATCCGTCGCTTTGGCACATACCCAAAATGATTTGGCAGAGACAGTCTTGATGCGGCTTTTAAGGGGTACGGGATTATTGGGACTCAGAGGGGTCCTTAGCGAACATCATATGGCAGGAACAAAGTTTATCCGTCCGTTTTTGTCCATTCAAAGAAGCCAGATAGAAGGGTACCTGAAAACTTACCGGCTTAATTATTGTACCGATGAAACTAATAAACAGACGCATTATTTACGCAATAAAATACGGCTGAAGCTGTTTCCGTCTTTAATTAAAGAATACAATGTTAACCTTCCCCATGTACTGGTGGATTTGGCCTGCACGACTCAGGCAGACTATGATTATCTTTTAAATCAAGCCCAGGGGCTATTTAAACAAAATGCCAGTGTTTCTAAGACAAAGGTAAGAATAAAGATGGTGTTCTTCTTCAGGCAACACTTGTGTATGCAACGCATGCTTTTAAGATTGTCCTTTGAGCACCTGACAGCTGATTTTAAACAGTTAAATTTTTTACATATTCAGGAAGTGGAGGATATGTTATATAATAGACCTATAGGATCAATTGTCCATTGGCCTAAATCTGTACAGGCTTTAAAATCTAAGGACGAATTAGTTTTAAAAGTATTATAACAATGTAAACCTTGATTTAATTTTCATATCAGTTATAATTCATTTTTCATATTGAGAATATTAAAAGTTTTTAGGAGACATAGATGGCACAACCGAATTTAGCAAATAAAAAACCGCCACGCCTGAATCGTACCAATAGACCCGGTGGTAATTTTTGGTTTTGGGTGATTCTGGGTCTGATTTTTTTATTTTTAGCTGTCCAGGACAGTAAATATACCCTCAAAAACCAACGGGAAATTTCCTACAGTGAGTTCTATAATATTGTTAAGGACAATACCCAAACCCACCAGATTAAAAAGGTAGAGTTGACTGAAGGGCCGGAAAACACCATTAAGGGTGTTTTTGCCGACCAGACGGAATTCCGGCTTAACATCCCTCAGCATGATGAAGACCTTGTTAAAACTATTCGTGAAAATGTAGATAATTTTAGTGTAGTGCCCCCTGAGCTTTTTTGGAGTCAATTGTTCTTCCAGCTAATACCTTTCTTAGGTATATTTGCTTTGATTTGGTTTGTTTCTTATCGAGGCAGCCAGATGGGCAATAAGGTTTTTTCTTTTGGCAAGTCCCGTGCCCAGTTAGGAAGTGGCGGGCCGGTGACTTTTAATGACGTGGCCGGCGTGGATGAAGCCAAAGAAGAACTGCAGGAAGTAATTGAATTTTTAAAAGATCCCAAAAAATTTGAACGTTTGGGGGGGAAAATTCCTAAAGGTGTTTTGCTTGTAGGTCCTCCGGGGACCGGGAAGACCCTTCTGGCCAAAGCCGTGGCCGGGGAAGCAGGAGTGCCTTTCTTCTCATTAAGCGGTTCGGATTTCGTGGAAATGTTTGTAGGGGTAGGAGCTTCGCGTGTACGTGATTTATTTGAACAGGGCCGTAAGGCCGCTAAAACATCGGGTAAAGGTTGCATTATTTTTATCGATGAAATTGATGCAGTGGGCCGTCAGCGTTTTGCCGGTATTGGTGGCGGTAATGATGAACGGGAACAGACGCTGAATGCTTTACTGGTTGAGATGGATGGTTTTAATACGGTCAGCGGTTTGATCTTGATTGCAGCCACTAACCGTCCAGACACCCTAGACCCAGCGTTGCTTCGTCCCGGTCGTTTCGACCGTCAAATCATTGTTGGTTTACCGGACATTAACGGACGGGAA
>JAJXTI010000130.1 GCA_021783915.1 bacterium | reverse complement strand
ATAAACGTGTCAGCGTCTGCCGGAGAGCTTATAAAATATTGACCCAAGAAATCGGCTTTGCGCCACAGGACATTATTTTTGACCCAAACATCTTTGCGGTGGCTACCGGTATCGAAGAACATAACAACTATGCCAAGGATTATTTCGAAGCCAGCCGCCAGATCAAGGCCGCCTGCCCTGGATGTTTGATTTCCGGTGGTGTCTCCAACGTTTCCTTTTCTTTTCGTGGCAATGACCCTGTCAGGGAAGCCATGCACTCGGCCTTTTTGTACCATGCCATTAAAGCAGGCATGAACATGGGCATCGTCAATGCTGGCATGATTGCCGTCTATGACCAAATCCCGCAGAACCTTCTTCAATTGATCGAAGATGTATTGCTTAACCGGCGCACGGATGCCACGGAACGCTTGGTTACCTTTGCTGAAACCGTCAAACCCCATGGCGAAAAAAGGCAGGAAGACCTTTCCTGGCGCGAACTTCCCGTTGGACAAAGGCTCTCGCATGCGTTAGTTAAAGGCATTGTGGATTTCATTGACCAGGACACCGAGGAGGCGCGGCTTAAAACCAAGCGGCCTTTGGATGTTATTGAGGGCCCCTTAATGGACGGCATGGACATTGTCGGTGATCTTTTTGGTGCGGGCAAAATGTTTTTGCCCCAGGTCGTCAAGAGCGCCAGGGTCATGAAAAAAGCCGTTGCCTATCTGACGCCTTACATCGAAAAAGAAAAAGACCAGAAAAACACAAAAGTGGCCGGGACTATTGTCATGGCGACCGTCAAAGGCGATGTGCACGATATCGGCAAGAACATTGTCGGTGTGGTCCTGGCCTGCAATGGGTTTAAAATCATTGATTTAGGTGTCATGGTCGCTTGTGAAAAAATCCTGCAGGAGGCCAAACAAAACAAGGCGGACATGATTGGACTCTCTGGCCTTATTACCCCTTCACTGGATGAAATGGTCAACGTCGCCTCTGAAATGCAACGCCAAGGCTTTTCAGTCCCTCTTTTAATTGGAGGGGCAACTACCTCCCCTGCACATACGGCGGTCAAGGTCGAACCAGCCTATAAAAACGGGCCTGTTATCCACAGTAAGGACGCCTCCAAATGCGTTGGTGTTTGCCGTTCTCTAATGGACCCAAAAATCAAACAAAATTTGATTGATCAAACACTTAAGGACTATGAAAGATTGCGGCAGGAACATGCCAACAGACAATCAGCGAAATCCCTGGTCCCTATTGAAAAGGCCCGTCAAAAAGCTCTTGTGACCGATTGGAGAAATGCAGACATCACCAAACCCTCATTTTTGGGCGTTAAGGCGTTTAATGATTTTGATTTAAATTTGGTTCGTTCCCGTATTGACTGGTCTCCTTTTTTTATAACCTGGGAACTTAAAGGTAAATTCCCACAAATTTTTAAAGACACAACCTATGGCGCTGAGGCGGCCCGTGTTTATAATGATGCCAATTCTCTTTTGGATGAAATCATCAAAAAGAAGCTCCTTAAAGCCAATGCGGTCTTAGGTCTTTTCCTTGCCAATTCTGTCGGGGACGATATAGAAGTTTACAGCGATGATAGCCGCCAGAAAACATCGGCTATATTTTATAATCTGCGCCAGCAAATCATTGTCCGTGAGGGGCAACCGCTGTTGTCTCATGCGGATTACATCGCGCCAAAATCATCGAATATCAAAGATTATCTCGGCGCTTTTGCCGTCACAACAGGGATTGGCCTGGACAAAATGGTCGAAAAGTTTGAAACTGACCATGACGACTACAAAAGCATTATGGCCAAGGCCGTGGCCGACCGTCTGGCGGAAGCATTCGCGGAATTGATGCACGAGAAAGTCCGCAAGGAACTCTGGGGTTATGCCGCTGATGAACATTTAAGCGATGAGCAAATCATTTTAGGCAATTATCACGGGATCCGCCCTGCCCCCGGCTACCCTGCCTGCCCAGACCATACTGAAAAAGAAACCCTTTTTAGGCTACTGGATGCAACCAAAAACACGGGGATTATCTTGACGGAAACTTTTGCCATGTATCCCACAGCGGCAGTTTGCGGTTTATACTTTGCCCACCCCCAATCCAAATATTTTGCCATCGGAAAAATTGGCCAGGACCAAATCACTGACTATGCCCACCGTAAAAATATATCTGTGCCGGAAGCGGAGAAATGGCTAGGACCTAATTTGGGGTATTAATTTTTTTATTTATCAGGAACACCGACCCAATTCAACGCAAGGGGAAGTTCTTTGTCATTAAGTTCGTCTACCTTGACCCATCCTATGCTATATAGGGCAACCGTATTTGTGGGAAAAGCGTCCGAACAAAATCGCTGTGTCATTTGATATTTGAAAGGCGGCCTGTTGTCCTCAATAACTTTGGAACCGGTCAATTTTAGGAACACAAAGTCGCGTTTGACTCGAATTGGCGGCCATTGTCCAAGATTCGTAATGGAATAGTTTAAAGTAAGGCACTTTTTAGCAGGTAAAAAAACAGAGGTGGAAGCCGACACCAAACAATCTTTGGATATATTCCAGCCGGTAAATTGGAAATTTAATCCTGGTATAGAATAATTATGGCCACAATAAAATATTTCAGGAAGGGACGGGTTAACAAGGTTTATTTGATGGAATGAGTCCACAAGTTCCATGACCATCTTTTTATCAACAAAATGTTCCGTATAATTTCTTCTATCCAATTTATAATCAAAATTAAAGAAGGCCTTATTATTAACATAAAAAAAAGGCATTGTTGCCATAATGAATAAAACCAATGTCTTTCTTCTCCCCCAGCCCCTGGAAGTCAGATAAAAAATGCCAAATAAAATCAAAGCAATAAGTACGGAGTTGATGGCGGTGGAAAAGTCGGACAAATACCTGCTAGCAAGACCTGGCGCGTGTAAGTAAAACATAAACATAAAAATAAAAGACATAAGGCCCAGGAACAGCGATGAGTAAATAATTCTAAAGCAACTATCACCCATTTTCTGATAAAACAACCTCCACCTTGACAATAGAAAGACAAAAATTATTGACCCCACACCCATGATCATCGCATGCGAGACATTATAAGCAGTAAAATCATATTCCCTGTATCGGAATGTCTGGGATTGCCACGAATGGTCTAAAAAAAGGGCCCCTATGAGTTCTTTGGCCGCACTCAAGAAAGGTTCCCTGGAAAAGGGGTAACCAAATCGAAGAGCATACATTAAACTTGAGGCATTATCAAGGCTCCCTGAATAACCAAACTCAAAGATCGATCCGAAACGAAGATAATTAAACCCCAGATCCACCAACATCCCTAAACAGAAACAAAAGATACCCATCAAAGCAAGTCGTCTATTACGCGTATATTGGTAAGCATGTATTACCGCAAGGGTGGCAGTGACCAATCCATAAAAAATCAAAGTCGGACGTACCAAACATGCAAAACCCGAAGCCAAACAAAGAACAAAAAAAAGCCGGTTATGCGACCTTCGGATATAAATCCATAAGAGAAAAAG
>JAJXTI010000002.1:32800-59655 GCA_021783915.1 bacterium | reverse complement strand
CCAATCAGGGAGATATTGCCCCAAATGATAGGAGAAATTACAAATCTTGCCGTATTTTTTACTTACAATGAGATTTTTTAAAATCTTGACCATGGGATGAAAACGAAAAGTACAAGAAGGAATGATCATCACTTTCTTGCGTTTAGCTTCACGGTCAATCGCCAATAGGCCGTCTCGGATAACGCTCGCCTCAACAAAGGCTGGTTTTCTATACTTCAAAGCCAATTTCATATATTCATTATGACGATCCGGGGGCGTAGAAATAATAAATACTTCCCGCTCTTTGAGTAATTCATCATTTAACACACTAGTCGTCTTAATCCCCTGCTTTTCAAATGCTTCCCTACGTCTATCTTCACGAAAATCAAACCCGATAATATCCTTCATCCCTAGCGCATGCATATTACGAACACGTCGCTTCCCCATAGATCCTAACCCAATCTGCAAGACCTTCATAGTCCCTCTCCTTTTATAATTTGTTTCAAAATAGCTTCAATACAAAGAAAATCATAGCAGTCATCAATTTCATAACACTGCCAGCGTTGGATATAATAGGGAATTGTTCTTTTGGGATAAAACGTACCCATACTTAATAATGTTTTAATCTTAATAAGATAAATCACTCCATATGGAAAGAACGCTTTATCACGATCTTGTCGTCGAAAGACTTCCTTAGTTGTCGCTGTGTAGGGAGCTAAATACCCATTGTTAACCTTTTTGATAATTTCCGGATGCTCCATATGAACCTCACCCAAGCTAACCAGACTATCTGCTTTCTTTTTATTATCAATTAGCTGTTTGATAGCGGCATCCAGGTCCTTTGAACTACGCAAAGGTGAGGTGGGTTCAAGAATAGCTATATAGTCGAACTGCTCTCCCCTATCTTTTAAAAAATCTAAAGCATGAACTACCGCATCCAAAGTAGGTGAAGTGTCTCTGGCAAACTGATCCGGTCTTAAGAATGGTACATCGCCTCCATGGGTTTTAGCTACTTTGGCGATCAAAGTATCATCCGTACTAACGATCACACGATCAAAATATTTACTATTATTAGCCTGGTCAATAGTCCAACCAATCAACGGTTTACCGCAAAGCCTACGGATATTCTTCCCTGGAAGCCCTTTGGATCCTCCACGGGCAGGAATAAAACCTAATATTTTCTTACCTTTATACATTGTCTATCCAGCCCGCCTTTCCATATTTGATCTGATCATTAATCAGAACTCAATTGAAAATGCTTAACTGCTTTTTGATATTCTTCCCATTGCCCTACATCGATCCAACTCTTTTCACTAATAGGAAAGACCCCAATATTTAGACCATTTTTCTTGGCCTTTTCAATCAATTCATTGGCACCCATAGGTTTATGCTCAGGAATCAAATCAATGATCTTAGGGTTCATGACATACATACCTGTACTCACCAAAATATCATGCTCCGGTTTCTCCTGGATAGAATTTAAAACACCTCCACTCTCTACAATGCAAATACCATACGGGATGATGTAGCGTTTACAAGAGACCACAACCGTCATATCGTACTTATTTTCACTATGGCTTTTAATGATATCATTAAGATCCGTGTTGATAATCGTATCGCAATTGGTAACGAAAAAAGGGCCCTTAATTTTATTTTTGATAAGTCGTAAACTGCCGATTGTACCTAAAGGTTTATTTTCCTCAACATAATGAATTTTATAGCCTCCGTTAAACTCCTCGAAATAAGACTTAATCATACGTGCTTTATGATTGACCGAAAGATAAAATTCCTTTACGCCATGTTCAACAAATTTATCCATGATAATCTGAAGTATTGGTTTCTCTCCTATAGGAATAAGAGGTTTAGGAAGTACTCGTGTAAAAGGATCCAAGCGGGTCCCCTTACCCCCAGCCATGATAATTATTTGAACATCCAACCTCTCGCGACGTTTTTTCACCTTGCCTGCAAAAACTTCTTCCCATGACAACACTGTACAGACCGTACCATCTGATGCAACAACAGGGATCGCTTCAATTCTTAAGCTAAGCATTTTCTTTCGCACAGAATCAATATCGTAATTCTCCCTCACGGAACATGGATGCCGATTACATACTTCCTTGATACAAGCGGTCAAATGTTTATTCTTAAGGATCCATTGCCGGACATCCCCATCTGAAAGGGCCCCGAAAAGACGATTCTTTTCATCCACAACAAAAAGCTGTTTTTCACCGATGTCCGTCATACGACGCATAGCGTCTTTGATCGTGCCCTTATATCCTATTAAAAACTTTCTAAAACTAACCGGCATATCAATACTCCCTTAGGTTAAGTTGATATTTTCTCTGCGAGACGCATGGTCTGATAGGCTCCATGTAAATCAAGCATCGGCCAAAAATGAGTGCCTGTCTCGACTAAATCTCTCCAGGCACTCATTTGAGCGTAGAACCCTGGCTTATATTTCTTATCCAGTTCGTCTGGTTCAATATCATGAATCACAAAGCTCCTATCTATCCAACGTCCCTCTTCTAAAGGTTTAAATTCAACTGTAACCCCTTCTCCATATAATACGACTCGCCAACCACCTGGTGAGTACCAGTGCGCCTGATATTGACCGATGGCTCCTGAGGAAAGTTCCATAACTGCGGCAAATTGATCACCACGCGCTTCCTGAAAACAAGTATGGGCCACTGAATGTATATTCTTAGCATCACCCCCAAAAAAACGTAATAAATCAATAGTATGCGTACTATTGGCAAATATCCAATGGGCCAAAATTTCTGGAGAAAACTTACCTAAGTCTTTAACCTTCCACATCCGCTCATGTCCTTCAACAAAAACTCCTAATAACGCACCATGTTGTCGAATGATATCCATACCTTTATGATAAATCGAATAGTATCGCCTGTTGAATCCCACCATTGTCAGTATTTTTTTATTTTCTGCCAACTCAACTAATTTAAAATTCTCTTCAGGAGTCAATCCAGCAGGCTTTTCAAAAAAGACCGGTATCCCGTAAGAAAGGGCTTCTATACCCACACTAAACATCTGATCAGGATTAACAAGAACCATCAAGGCATCGACAGATGCCTTCCCGACCAAATCCCGTACAGTATCGTAACAACCCTTGATACCAAATTCCCTGGTCAAGGCCTCTGCCTTGAACCTTGTGCGAGAGGTGATTCCGACAGCCTCAATCCCTTCAATGGCCCGGATAACCTCCAGATGCTGACGAGCGACCCAACCGGCACCAATTAACCCTATCCTTACAGGCTTCATAATGTCTTTCATGTCACTGGACAATAGTTATTAGAAGTCCTCATTAACCGATTAAAGTGCGGCAACAATCCTTCTAAGATAAACTGATGTGATGGCCTTGTTTGCTCCAATGTAGGCAACGCACTGCTTGCTTCTAAAAGCATCTGTCGAATAAATTTCTTGCTCATAAAACTGACAAGAATATTTTCCTGCCATGGTCTTTCTTTCCAGACCCAATTTTCTTTAGCATGACTTTCCATGGCCATTGCAGAAGTATGGTCAATAAAAAATTTATGATGACGTGTCATAATAATCACATTCGCCGGGCTGTCCTGCCCCGGTGAAAACGAAATGATACACCTGCTTCCTTTGCGGGTGTATCCAGTCAACGTACCGCTTAAATCAAAAAGATCCTTTCCTCTTTTGACTGGGTGCAAAATGTCATCAATCAGGGCCGAACTACCCTTGATTTCATCTGATCCGTCATAAAACAAAAAAAGATCCGCCGCATGAACCCCATTGCAAGCCAGGCCATGATTGCCCCCATACAACAAAAACGTCACAGATTCAGAAGGATCAATGAGTTTCTTAATCTGGGCATGAATACTATACGTCCTAGTTTGACAATTGACCCAGACCTTAAGCTCTTTACGGTCAGCCAAAATCAACATGTCATCAAACCCTTGCATAGAATCCGCGACAATCTTCTCGATAAAAAACTTCTTGTATCCCAACTCTTCACTGGCGCGCCGAAAAACCTCTGGCCGCACACGCGCCTGGGTTGGAATAATGCATAAATCCCCACCACCAGCTTCAGAGATGAACCGATCATGCCAAAAAATCTTCATGTCCTTATTACGATCAGCTACCTCGAATATTCTGGTTTTGGCCAACTCTATGGAAGCTGGATTAGGGTCAATGACATGCAGTTCGCCGATCTCATGGACAGCCACTGCTGCTTGCAGATGACGGCTGCCTAAATCTCCACAACCAATCAAAAGGACCTTCTTAGACATTATATAAATCCGCTTTATATTCCGTTAAATGATCTTTGATCCATCTAATAGTTTTTAAAAGTCCGCTTTCAATTGTATGACACGGCTTCCATCCCGTCAGCTCTAAAAGTTTCGTATGGTCACACCGCAATCGTTCCACTTCAGTCTTAGACCCTCTTACACGATGAGAGTCCTGTATAATATCGATTCTTTTATTCATAAGCCTGGCTATCATCAACGCTAATTCGCCAATGGAGATTTCTATATTCATGCCAATATTGACTACCTCTCCAGAAGTTCTTGGACAACGGGCAATCTCTAAGAATCCCTGGACTGTGTCCTCCACATATGTCAAATCACGGGTAGGAGAAATGTTACCCAGCCGGATCCTTTTCTTCTTGCTTAAAATTTGGGTTATGACTGTTGGTATAACCGCACGCGCGGATTGACGTGGTCCATACGTGTTAAATGGACGGATTACTTTCACCGGTAACCCAAATGAACGAAAATAACTTAAAGCGATTTGGTCTGCAGCTATCTTACTAGCCGCATAAGGCGATTGCCCTACGGCAGGGTGTTTTTCATCAATAGGCACATACTGAGCCGTGCCATAGGTTTCGCTTGTCGATGTCACCAATATATTCTTTAAATCAAGTTCCCTGGCTGATTGGACAACATTATACGTTCCTTCAATGTTAGTCTTGATATACGCCAAGGGAGACACATACGAATAGGGAATGCCAATTAATGCCGCCAGATGAAAGACCGTATCACAACCTTTCATGGCATTAAAAACCGAGTCATAATCACGGACATCACCGCATATGACCTCAATTTTCTTTAAGGAGGGACTATTCTCCAACCATCCCCAATGATTATTGGCATTGTAGTGTACAAATGCTTTGACTTTATAACCGCGTGCGGCGCATAACTCCGTTAAATGCGAACCGATAAATCCACCAGCACCTGTAATCAAAATTTTCTTCATTTCAACTCCATTTATATTGAATAGGTGATCGCTTTATAGACCATTTGAAATTGTGCATACTCCGGATGACTTTTATTCAACAAACCATTAAGTGTTATATTGCGACTAAACGATAATCGAATCTTTTGAATATTGGATAGTCCTTTTGCTAAGGAGTCCCCTATTCCCGGGAGATTACGACAGGCTTCTTTAAAATTATCCTTAGTTTTTAATCGACAATATTGATTTTTAAATTGTCCCGTTAAACAACTGCTTAGATAGCCCCAAAAAGCCTTCTTAACTGCCTGTTGCGCTCTCTTCTTATCGATTCCTTTATTAACCAAGGTCTCAATCAAAGTATTAGAAAAAATCTGATATCCGTTCTGCCATTCATATGAGGTTTGCCAATCATAAGCATCTGTTAATGTATACCGACGTTCATGCTCCTGCCGAAATAAATAAAGAGTATTTAAATGTTTAATTTTACCCGCAATAATAGAAAGACAATTGGGTAGCAATTCAGCGGCGAAAGCAACATCCTTGATGCCGCTCCCATAATGCCACATCTGCTGCCAAACGGAGGTGCGATGTACAGAAAATAAAGCCACCCAATAATATTCTAAAAATTCTTCTAAACGGGCTACGGGATCCTCATTTTCACTAGGCATTAAAGGATAATCCCCTAAATCTTGTACTGCCCCACAAGGTTTACCATTTTCAATCAAAAATAAGGCCGCTTGACCATTGGCGGCTGTATAAGAGGGGTTCCCATTAAGAAAATCTTCACAACGCTGTAATCCAGAAAAAACAAACAAATCATCATCGGGATTTAATACGACATAGGGAGTTTGAATTAAAGGACCAAAATACGCCAGCGTCTGGGCAATAGATTGCCCAGGTAAATGTTCATAACGTAAATGTATCTTACCTTGATACTCTTCGACTATACGTTGCACCTTTTGGGCATATAAATCCATACTGGCGTCACCAACAAACAGCCATCCTCCAAAAGAAGCCTGAGCATAATAATTTAAAAGCCTCCTGAGGAAATCTGGTCTGTTCATTGTTGGAATAATAACAGTCAACATAAAACTACCTGTGGTACACTTGGGTTTCTAATTCCTGTAATCGCACCATTCCACTATAGAGCCCATTAAGGGCCATTAATTGGGAGTGATTCCCTTGCTCAACCAAACGGCCAGCATGCAATACCAAAATTTGATCCGCATCCCTAACTGTGGCCAAACGGTGTGCAATACAAATAACTGTTCGACTACAGCCCAATTGTGCCACGGCCTGCTGGACAACTTTCTCTGATTCCACATCTAAAGCGGAGGTGGCTTCATCAAAAATCAACAACTGTGGTTGAATCAATACAGCGCGTGCAATGGCCAAACGCTGTCGCTGGCCTCCCGATAACAACACTCCACGTTCACCAATGACCGTGTCATAACCATTGGGCAATGAAAGTATAAATTCATGGGCATACGCCCTCTCTGCCGCATCTTCAATTTCAGCTTGGCTGGCTTCTGGTCTAGCAAAAGAAATATTATGACGCACCGTGTCATTAAATAAAATTATGTCCTGTGATACAACTCCAATATGTTTACGCCAACTATTTAGAATAATGTCCTTTAAATCAATGTCATCAATACAAATATGCCCATTTTCAGGGTCATAAAAACGTAACAGCAACTCAATGATCGTTGATTTCCCTGATCCTGAGGGGCCAACAATAGCAGTAGTCGTACCTTTGACAATGGTAAAAGATACATTTCTCAAAACTGGTAAAGGGTTGGAGGCATAAGCAAAGTCCACATTTTCAAAAGATATTCCTTTTTGAAATTGAGGTATAAGGGCATGGCCTTCTGTCATATACTCTTTGTCTGAAGTTGATAACAAACTAGTTATGTGTTCAATCATCGGCATTTTCTCAATAATCATGGCTCTGGCATTGTTAATAATCTTAATAGGACTGATAAGCCGGCTTAAAACTACGATAAATGCCAATAATCCACCTACCCAACCTTGTCCTGAAGTCGGCATTAACCACGCTCCCATCAATAAAATAACCGCCAGCATACCTATACCAATGGTTTCAAAGGCGGGAGACACCATCAACACTAGCTGGTCAGAAGAAAACTTTGCGCGATTAAAAGCATCAACACTCTCATAGAAATGATGACGTACCGCATCTTGCCGGTTGAACAAACGGATTAATTTCATGCCATTGATAATATCCAACAAGCTCCTATTAAAGGCCATGCGGGCCTCGTACACAATGCGACTGGCTTTTAAGATATTTCGGCTAATCTGATGCAATAATAAAGAGGCCACCAACACTACCCCCACGGCAGCCAAGGTTAACGGCCAGGACATTACCAATAATATGGATGATAAGAGTAAAGTAGTGAAAATCTGCGGTAATGCCGTTGTCGCCAACCCCACAATAGCCCCAGTAACGGAATCAGTATAACCATCAATGATAATTTGAAAATCTGAAGCTTGACGGGTATTAATATAATTTATTCCAGCCAGCATCAAAGATTCTAAACACCGTATACGAAAATGTTTGATGACAACGATCTGTAAGCGAGAACTTAACAAGCTCGAAGTGTATAAAAATGCATTCTTGATAATAGTCACAACTAATAATAATACCGCTACCACTTTCAAACGGTCTACGATAGACAAAGCCATAATTGGACCTAAAACGTGGCTTAAACCCAATGGCAAAGCCGTTGTTGTCTGTTGAATTTGTAAGACCGGAAATACTAAAGCCACAGTAACGCCTTCCAATAAAGCAGCAGTCATACTAGTTATCACAAGAAGACAAAGGAGGCTTTTATACTCTTTAAGAAATCCAAACAAGGGCCAAAAAGAATGTTTATTGTTTAAATCTTTAAAAGCCATGCTTTCCCTCTGTAGAGATCCATAGGTGTTACCTCTTGAAGTATTAGAAAACGATAACTGGGAACTTCCCCTTCATGCACCCAAAAACGGCTACTTCCCATAGAAACAAAAGAAGCTATTGTTTTTCTTTCAATCTCTTTAGATTCAATCAATTCGTTTAGAACCAGGTCCTCAGTAAACTTGTTCTGCTTCTGTTGAGCTACAGGGTAATCATACATCGTTGCTGCTTTCGCATTAGTAGGGGGCACAACCACATAGCCGCTTGAAACCTCATTGATACTTTTGATCCACTTGATATTAAACCTCTCCTTAAGATCTTCAGGCAAACAATGCAAAAAAATCTCATTATAAATCGTATCGTAACTGAAGAATTCCTTAATACCCAAATTACATAAAACTCTAAATAAATCCCTTACGGCCATACGGCTAGGGAATATATCAGAAACAAAAATCCTCATGTTAACAACTGCGTTCACTATAAGCGATCCACCTAAAAATATCCAAAAGAATATCCCTTCCTGACCAGATAAAAATGGCTGCAGCCTAAAGAGTGCATAGCCAATTAAAATCAAAATTCCTAAAAACCCAGGATAATAAGAGCGGCCCACCTGAACTGCTCCGGTCATTTCTGCCGTCAAAACGGGAAAAACACTTAATACAACCATAGTAACTACCATGAATATTCTTCCCCATGAAAAATTACTGCCGACATCATAAATCAAAAAACATCCCGATAATAAATATAGATACAAAGGCAGGGGAGCCATTAAATTAAAGTATTTGACCACCCAAAGCCCTCCGGCACCGCGCATATCATCAGCAATAGGTTTACCAATAGATGCAAAATACTCCCTATAATCATAAAAACGGCTACGCCATAAAGGTTTGCCATACTGTGAATAAATATAATACCCAGAGAGGCTTTCTTTCACATGAGGATATATAAATAAAAATACTGTTACAAAAAAACCTACCCCCAATACCATAAACGAAAGCCAATAAATATAACTTTGTACAAAAACTAGATTCAACAGTAAAAGCCCATCAATTAAAAATATGAATCTAAAACAGACCCCTTCTATTCGCGCTGCGATAGCCATATACTCTTCTAAAGACCTTGTACGATTTTGAATCAACCTGTTTAGAAAAATAGGGGCTTTTTGCGTATATACAGCAACTGTCAAAGGACGGATAAGTATCTTTAACAACAGTGCCCCCAATAAAAGTATCAGTACTAATATAATAACCCAAGGCCCCGCTCCAGAGAATATGTTAAGTCTGCTTATAGACCATGCAAACTCAGATCGCATACTCCAAAAAAAAGCAGCTGCTGTCAGGGGCAAATATTTACGTGAAGAAGCAGAGGAAAAGAAAATTAGGGCTACTGTTACCCCCGTAGAGGTATACCAAAACAAGCGCCAAGCCATGTCGCCTGTTTCAGCCAATTGTAAGAAATATATAGATAGCAACCCTACTGCCTGGGCTACGGCCACTACTCCTCCCCATAAAGCAATTAACGCAGGCCAGAAAGAAAAAGTAAAAAGAGCAAACAATACCAATCCCACTGTTTCCCCCCAATAGTGACTACCAATTAGGAAGATTAAAACTGAACAGATAGTATTAGAAACTATACATAAAACAACCAAAGAGTAATCACTGCTTCGGTCTTTCAACAAGCGTTGAATTACAGCCAGAGCCGCCACTGCGAATTCTTTCATATGCGCTTTACCTGAAGCATAAGAATGCATCCCACTGAGCCAACCCCAATGTTCAGCCTGAGCTGCAGCTTTAATGATTAACTCATTATCGGTCTTGCGGGCATAAAATAAAATACCTTTAGCCATGTGGGCAAAAATCCATGCCATGAAAAATGTTAACGTAATAACAATATAAATCATCATGTTTTAATTTAACGGACTTGTTCTTGTATCCAACGGTATGCCCGCGAGAGCCCTTCCCGTAAAGAGATTTTTGGCTTCCACCCTATTGAATAAATGCGTTCATTGCTAAAATTACGAGATAAAACACCCACAGGGCCAGGAACATACTTGATTGATAATTTCTTACCTGAAATATCAATAACCATCTCGACTAATTCCTTAACGGATACATATTCCGGTGACCCTATATTCGTGGGTTCCTTAATATCTGAACACATCAATAACAAGATCGCCTCAATTAAATCATCAATATAAAGATAAGAACGCACTGCTGAACCATCCCCCCAAACCTCAATAAAACCACCATCTTGAGCTTGGGCTACTTTCCGACAAATAGCTGCTGGTGCTTTTTCTCTTCCCCCTTGCCACGTTCCTTGGGGACCGTAACTGGTTTGGAACCGAGCGATACGCAAATCAAATTTGTATTTGGCCGCATATGCAGTTAATAAACGTTCTGTATATAATTTCTCCCAGCCATATTCATTATCTGGATAAGCTGGAATGGCATCATCCTCTGTTAATTGATGTTCACCAGGTTTCATATTACGATAGACGCAAGCAGAGGAAGAAAAGAAATATTTCTTCACATCTGACTTAACTGCCGCATCAATCATGTGAATGTTCATTAATGCGTTATTTTTCATAATCTCGCACTGGGCAGAACTAATAAAGCCAATGCCTCCCATATCAGCAGATAATTGATACACCTCATCAAAAGACAGGCCATCTTTTAAATATAAAGCTTTCTGACAACAGGTAGGTTCCCGCAAATCTAAATGAAGATATTCATCTGCGCTGCTCTGGAAGAAATAAGGATCATGACGGGAAACTGCACGAATCCAATACCCTTCTTTTTTTAAACGTCTAATCAAGTGGGAAGCAACAAACCCTGAAGCTCCCGTTACCAGAGCCCTTTTCATGATTATTTTCCTTTTATAAACATCTTGGGTAATAATGAAAATTTATTTAAATCCTCAACAATAGCATCAGCCATTTCATCCCGCACAGCCTGGTGTTCTTTTTTAAAAAATTGCAATAAGGTCTCACTTCTTACTTGCGCCCGTTTAGGGTTTTCCGACCAACAAAACACACCACGGCGTTGAAAAAATAAAGGTATCTGCATATGGCAATTAATCTTATGACGCAACCATAAGCTTCGTAAAATATCACCCGGGAAACCATCAACATTAAATAAATTCCCAAGACAAGTCCAACCTGAATATTTACGTGCTACACGTTCAGTTGCCTCCAAAAGCTTAAAACTTAAGATGGGATAATCATCCCCGCGAACCCAGTAGACTGGTTCGGGTATAGTTGGATTGGGGCCCATAATTGTAATTGCTTGCTCTAGCGTACAAGGAGTGCCAATAAAATAGTTATGTGGTATGGAATCCATGCATTCTAAAAGTTTACGATCCCAATGCTTATATGTAAATTCTGCATCTTCAGACAGAATTAACAATGCACGTGAGGCGGGATTGCGGTTTTTAATCAAAGTGGAGTGCCAAATATGCATATCCGCATATCCTCTGCCACGTTCGCTGGGGAAAAAACGAAGATTGATTCGTTTCTCGAATCTCTTCTTCGTTTTATAAAAAAAGAATAAATCGTCATCGAAATCAACCTTAATAAGAAATTCAAAATGATAGGCATTCTCTGTCATTGCTAAAAAAGTTGTAAAAAACTTTGTTAATAAATTATCACGATTGCCAAACTGTCGGGAACCAAATGTTACTGTTATTTTGCATTCATGTTCCCTATTTATCGTGGCCTTCGGTAATTCTTGTAATATATGCTGAACATACTTATGATTCAATGAAGACATACGACAGCATCGATATTTCTGATTTAATATCCACCACAAGTTCGAAGGGTGAATCTTCTTTAACCGTCTTTTAATGGCTCTCATTATTTTTTGAATCAAAGCTTTATTCATAAGCACCTCAAAATTTAACTTAGGTATAGCTTCCCTACTCATTCTCTCGTTGCTTAGCCAGTTCCTCAACAAGATCTACACATTTGCCGTTTAAAGATCGGGGTACATCCGAAAGCTCCCGACAGATAAGAACTACGCCTTCAAAATTAGCCGGAAGCTGATCCCCCCGGCTAAATTTTATTCCAGTCCATTGGGGCTGTCTTAGGGTCATTTCCACCAATTCCACCAAATCGGAATTGCCAAGGATAAAGAAGCCCCTCTCTCCCTTATCATACAAAGCATGAATAACAGTATCTAATTGACGGCGGATAAAACCTATAGAACGTATGGTTTTGAGTGTATATTTAATGGATTTACGGTATTTCTCGGCAAACCCTTTAGGGGTGAGAATATATTGGACTTTTTTCTTATTAAGCTGGCGGATACGGATATATCCTTTGGAAATAAGCCGGCGGATCAAAAGATTGGTCATTCCCAAAGAGGCGTCCAATTGTTTGGACAGATCTCTTTGATTGGCAGGGAGTTTTGCGCCAATGATATTGACTAACTCAAATTCACGTTCGTTAAGGGGATCATCAATTGTGTTCAATTATTGAACATTATATTTTCTCCCTTCCTTTCTGTCAATTTCTATTCTAAAAGAATTCGTAAACCTCATCTATCATGAGGTCTATTTTATAATTTTTCTAATATTTGTACGCCGTTTTGTTATAATACCGCTCATGTTTTCAGATAATAAACCAACCATTTCCTTTGAACTTTTTCCTCCTAAAACCGAGGAAGGCCACCAGAAACTTTTAGCGACCATCGACAAACTTTGTGAGCTTAAGCCCAACTTCTTTTCCTGCACCTACGGCGCCGGCGGCGGCAGCCGTGAAAAAACACTTGATATTGTCGAACTTATCCAAAAAAAACATCGTGTCCCTGCAGTGGCACACCTGACCTGTGTGCTACATACCAAAGACGAAATTAAGACCATTTTGCAAGAAATGAAAAAACGCGGTATTCATTATGTGCTGGCCTTGCGTGGAGACCCGCCCAAGGACAACCCAGGCTGGACACCCGGCGCTGACAATTTTAAATACAGCTGTGAACTTGTGGCCTTCATCCGCCAATATTTCGGGGATTTTTTCGGGATTGGGGTGGCAGGGTTTCCCGAAGGACATGTTCTGGCCCCAAGCCGCGACCTGGATGCCCAATATCTAAAAAGCAAAATCGATGCCGGAGCGGACTACGTCATCACCCAGCTGTTTTTCAATAATCAGGACTATTTCGATTATGTGAAACGTTTAAGAAAACTGGAGATCCTCTCACGGGTCATTCCCGGGATACTGCCAATTACCGATTACAGTGGCCTGGTACGGTTTTGTTCGCTGTGCGGGGCTTCCATCCCCAGGGAAGTTCATGATATTTTTAAGCCTATTCAAAATAATCCTCAAAAAACCCTGGAAGCAGGCATTGCCTTTGCCATTAAACAATGCCAGGAACTCCTTAAAAACGGGGCCCCCGGCCTGCATTTTTATACCCTCAATAAGCTTCATCCGATGGATGTAATCCTTAAAGAAGTCAGAATTTAAGTTTAACACCCCCGCTGACGTTACGCCCGGGGGCCGGATAATACCCCGTATCATTGGCAAAGGTGGAATAAACCCCATAAGTATAATATTTCTTATTGAAGATATTGTTTAAACCAACCCAAACTTCTATGTTCTTAAAAACATACCTGGCATTCCAGTCGGCGGTGGTATAACTTTTTAATTTCGGATGCGTGTTTGTCTGGTCGCTAATGGCAAAACTTTTCCCCACCTCATTAACGGACAGCTTGGTGCTCAACCCCTTCAATGGCCGCCAAATGACCCCTGCATTGGCCATTTGGTTCGGGACAAAGGGTATCTCATTGCCGCTATATTGGCCTTTGACAAAACTGGCTTGCTCAAAGGTCACATTGACAAACGGCTCCACTTTCCCGTTGAACAAATCTACGGCAAGGTCCGCTTCTTGACCGTAATGCCTGGTCCTGCCGTTATAATTGGTATTGAAGAAAGTCTGCGGGTCCAAATAAATTTCATTTTTATATTGGGCCACGTAAAAATCCATACTGAATCTTATGTTCTTTAAAGTGTTGTCTTTTACTCCCCAATGGTATTCATTGCCTGTCTGGAAAGTCAGATCAGGGTTCAATCCTCCCTGGGGTCCAAAACCGAAATCATATAAATTTTGATAAAACTCATCAACGGCCGGCAAACGATAGGAATGGGCATAATTGACATAAACCTTGGAACGCGCATTGTATTTATACCCTAAACCGTCCTCATATCCCGGCGTCCTGGATTTGATCCAGGATTTTCCGGCAATCTGTTCCTTTTGGTCGAAAACATAACTGGCCCACGTTTGGCGGAACCCAGTATTCAAGAGCCATTTCTCGTTAATGGTCAATTCATCTAAAATATAAGCACCTTCTGTAGCTTTACTGACAAACACCAGATCCTCAGCAGGGCCTAAATAACCGCTGCGCCTTTTATTTTTGGCATAAAAGACATCATAGCCCAGGGTCAATTTGTTGCCTAAACTCTCCGATAAAGGCGTTGACAATACCGCCTTAGGTTGGAATTCATAAGAATTTGTTTCATACATGGTTTCATAGACCGTCGACCCTGTGAAAAATTTATTGTCACGCTTACGTTCGGAGGTAAACAAGGAAAATTCTCCATCACTGGTGCCAAAGTTAAATTTTAAATGGGGCGTCACATCAAAATGGGAATCGGATGTCCAGCCGTGATCATTGTTTAAAGACGGCCTTACCCCGGTACGCCCAAATTGTTCAATGTTACTTAAAAAAAGGGCCCCGGGTAATTGATAACTGTCTAAATGATAGCCTTGGGAAAAATCAATGCCGAACGCATCGGTCGGATCAAAACCCAAACGGGTATTGAAGTCGTCAGCCCAATAATCGCTCTGGGCCCTGTAACCTGTTGTTTGTTCCCGCGCATAATCCATCCGGTAATCCAAAACATGCGTCCCACCGCTTAAATCAAAACTATGTTTTTGTGTTTGATAGTTGCCGATTTCATTGAACAAGGTAATGGAAGGCCTTTGGTCTTTATGCCCTTTTTTGGTAACGATATTGATGACGCCGCCATCGGCATTGTCACCGTAAAGCACCGAACCGGAACCTTTGATGATTTCAATGCGGTCTACAGAATTTAAATCAATCTGGGCCCAGTCCTGGCCGGAGAGGTCGATTTGATTGGTACGACGGCCATCCACCAAAACCAAGGTGTTGGACAAGCTGGTTTCCCCAAAACTTCCTAAATCGACTTGAGAATTCTTGATGTTGCCGTATTGAATGCCGTATACCCCTGCTTTAGTACCTAACAGTTCAGGTAGAGATTTTCCTGGGGCATTAGCAATGTCCTGGGAAGTAATGACTGATACGTCTTTATTCATATTACCGACGGTATCATTGCTGCGTGAGGCTTCAAGAATAATTTTTTCTAAATCAAACGTTTGTTCTGCGTGGGATAAATTAACCAAAGATAAAACCAAGACAAAAATTAAAGCCAAGATTTTCATTAAATTCTCTCTTTCTAAATGAAACCCTCTTCGAGGGTCGTTCATCTTTATAATTTATGTTCCCTGTCGTTTCCGGATCCATGAAAAAACCCTCAACCGTCGTTAAACGATTGAGGGCGTTCCCTGCCACATCTCAATATATGCGCATCATGTCCTGTTCTCTCGCAGGCATTAGCTATGAAATATCAACCAGGCATTCGGACTATATCCCCACAGATTTATTCGCAAATCTAAACGTGGGAATTACACCGCAGCGGGACTGTCCTGGAATTTCACCACCCCTTGCCGCCACCATAATGGCTAAAGCCGGGGTTGTCTTTCGACAAGAGTTTCCCTGATTGATATATTATTTTCAGAGCAACCGCGCCAAAGCCGTAGTCTGGCTGCGCTTTAAAAGCAACTCATAACCGGTATAAAGGACAACACTATAGGCCAAGGTACTGATTAATGTACTTCTATAAAAAGGAATCGCGGCAATATAACATTCTTGCAAACCGGCCAACGTATGCGGATATAAACTTAAAAAAGCGCCGAAATTCGTCACTACAAAAAATACGAACGATGAAACCAGGCTGGCCGCGGCCACATTAACAAAATTCTTACGGGTTTGGAGCCAAATGCCCATAAGGCTGATGGCCAAGATACTGCCCCAGGTAAAAACCATGGTGTCATGAAACCCAACAACGATATCACTTAAGACCATCAGCAAAAGCGGCACCCCAACCCCCTGACGGCCTTTAAGGTATAAGCCGCCAAATAAAGCCAGACTTAATACCGGCGTAAAGTTAGGTGTGTGTACCGCGATACGAGAAAGAATACCGAAACTTATAATGAATAGGGCTAACATGAGGTGTATTCTAAATAAATTCTGCGCTTAGTCAACTCTTCTTTATTCTTGTAGATACTCTTCTTTCCCCGCCAGGGCCAACTCTGCTTTTTTAAGCTCCTTGCCTAAATAAGCCACGTGGTCTTTAGCTTTAAACCACTGGCAGTCATGCTTTTTTTCATACATAAAAATTGTGTGGTAGAGGTCCTGAGCCTTCTTTCCCCTAAAAACTTTGATAATAGTATGTTTTTTGTCACAAATGGCCACTTCAATGAAACAATGCTTAGTATCTACGCGGATGAGGACGTAATATCCACAAGGGTCACGGTGAAAATCTTTGATAGGGTCATAAGCTAAACAGTCGATGACCTCTAAGTTAGGAGCCATCGACTGTTTTTGCCAAACATATTTAATTTTTTGCTTTGTCACAATTATTTTTTGCTGATATACCGTACCAAATCAACAACACTGTTGGAATATCCCCATTCATTGTCATACCAGGAGACAATTTTAAAAAACCTCTTTTCCCCTTTGAGGTTGTTCTGGGTGGTGGCCAAAGAATCATAAATTGAGGAACGGCTGTCATGGATAAAGTCCGTAGAAACCAATTCTTCATCCGTGTACCCCAAAATATCCTTCAAATAAGTTTTTGAAGCCTTCTTTAAAAGAGCATCGATCTCCTCGATAGAGGTATCTTTGAGGGAACGAAATGTCAAGTCCACCACCGACACATCGGCTGTGGCCACGCGAAAAGCCATCCCGGTCAATTTTCCTTTGGTCACAGGCAAAACTTCACCGACGGCTTTAGCCGCACCTGTGGTTGAAGGGATTGTGTTGATAGCGGCCGCGCGTCCGCCTCTCCAGTCTTTCTTGGAAGGGCCGTCAACGGTCTTTTGGGTGGCGGTATAGGCATGGATGGTTGTCATCAAACCGGTTTCAATGCCAATGCCTTCCTTAAGCAATACATGGACCAGCGGGGCCAGACAGTTGGTCGTGCAAGAAGCATTCGAAATAATATTATGCTTGGCCGCATCATACTCCTGTTCATTGACACCCATGACAATGGTCTTCACATCGCCTTTACCGGGCGCGGAAATAATGACTTTCTTGGCCCCGGCTTGAAGATGCCCCTTGGCTTTTTCGCTGTCGGTAAACAAACCAGTGGACTCAATGACAATGTCCACCCCCAAAGCTTTCCATGGAAGTTCGGCGGGGGTTTTGGTGGCCGGTACACATTTGACCTTGTGGCCGTTAATCACCAAAATATCGTCCTCTTCTTTGGAAGCGTCGCTTTTAGCGGTCATCACAGGGTGCTTGAATCTGCCGTGAACTGAATCATATTTGATTTGATACGCGAAATATTTCGCGTCCGTAGAAACGTCGACCACGGCGACAACATCAACCTCATTTCCTAAGAGTCCCTGGTCGCAAATAGCCTGGAACACCATACGGCCTATGCGGCCGAACCCGTTGATACCTACTTTAATTCCCATCGCACTCCTCCATTCTTAATTAAAAAATTATTGGATTTATAACTGCGGGCAACTTTAACCTTCTTTTAAAATCATCTTAAATAGAATGTTTACAATAATATCTACGTCTATTTTTGTCAATATTTTTAACTTTCCCGTAAAAACCGTGCGGCTTCATGAGGGAATGTAGGAACAATCTGCAACCCCGTGCCCCATTCAAAACCGATGCTTCGAGTCAATTTAGGGATGATTTCAATGTGCCAATGGTAACAATTAGGGCGGCCATAATTAATAGGTGAAGTATGAAGGTAAAAATTATAGGACGGGTTTGATAAACACCGTTTGATGCGGTTAAGCGTGTCCGAAAGTTGGTGCGCCAAATCATCGATGCCTGCCTCATCCAAATCGACAAAATGGGCCTGGTGGGCTTTAGGCATGATCCAAGTTTCAAAGGCATAGCGGGGCACAAATGGGCAAAAGCTGACAAAGGATTCGTTCTCGGACACCAGGCGGTCACGCTCCCGGTATTCCTGCTCTAACATTGCGCAAAAAACACAACTGCCGTGGGTCATATGATAATGCTCCGCTCCCTGAATTTCCTCCAACACCGTTTTAGGCACCATCGGTAAGGCGATGATCTGCGAATGGCTGTGCTCGACGGTCGCTCCGGCAGAAATGCCGAAATTCTTAAAAATCACCACATATTTAAGCCGTGCATCCAAAGCCAGATATTGATAGCGACGCTGGTATTGCCCCAGGACAAGAGACAATTCTTTATGGGTCAAGTCCGTCATCTGTTTATGGTGATCCGGGGTCTCGATGACTACCTCATGGGCGCCATACCCTGAGATCACATCGAACATGCCTACCCCTTCTTTTTTTAAACGTTCTTCATGGACCAAAGCAGGGAATTTATTCGGCACCGTACGCACCTGCCAACTAGAGTCATTGACGGAAAACTCCGATGGACGCACCGCATCGACCTCTGCCGGTGTACGGTTTTCCCGTCCCGGGCAAAAAGAACATATGGCCCCATGACGGATAGCATGGTCTTCTTTAGGAAAATCTTTAGGGGCCTTGGGATGTTCGCTATCAATCACCACCCAACGACCGACTATAGGGTCACGGCGTAATTGGGCCATTAAATTCTTATCTCCCTTAAAAACTCCGCTGTCATTTCCGGCGGGATGGGATTGATGTAAAAACCTGTCCCCCGTTCAAACCCAGCCACACGGGTCAACCGCGGAATCAGCTCGATGTGCCAATGGTAATCTTCCTCAATGGTCGGATATTTCTTGTACCCTCCACCATCTTCAAAAGGGGCCGATTGGATCATATAATTATATGCAGGGTCATTTAACCCTACTTTAAAGCGCAGCAGAAGGTCCTTCATCATCTGAGCCAATTGATTTTCACAACCGGCGATCCCGACAGCAAAATCACAACAATGGCGTTTGGGAACAATCCAAACTTCAAAAGGGAAACGGGACGCGAAAGGCATAAGCGCCAGGAATTCCCTGTTTTCCAAAATCACCCGCTGGCTGTCTTTGCGTTCCTGGCGGATTAAATCACAAAATAAACAACGTTCATGGAAATCAAAATAACGTTTGGCCCCTGCAATCTTGTCTTTAACACGGATAGGGTTAACGGGAACAGCCATAATCTGCGAACGTGCATGGCCAATAGGCCGACTTCCCGCGGCAACTCCATAATTCTTATAAGCCAAAACATAACGGATGGAATGGTCTTTGCGGTGCAGGAGCATACGCTGGGCGTAGGTTTCAAAAACTTTCTCTATGTCTGCCAGGGCCAAATCCGCCATATTAGCCACATGTTCAGGGGTCTCTAAGACCACCTCGTGGCTGCCCCAACTGGAAGAGATATCGTACAGGCCATGCTTCTGACGGGAGAATGGCTGACCATCGACAAAAAAAGGCGTGCCGCTTTCAAAGACCCTCACGCGGTCATTGGTAAAGATTGGTTTCTCATCAGAAAGACAGAATGGGCAATGTTTGATATCTGTCTGGTGATTGACCGGATCAACAAACGCGGCCGGACGGCGGGCGCGTTCAGTCGCCACAATCACCCAACGGGAAACAAGCAAGTCTTTACGTATTTGAGCCATGAAGGAGATTATACCATCTGTTTTCTAAGGACAAAATCCTTTTACAAAAAACAACCCTTATGCATTTTACCTGAAACATAAAAATATTTTCTTTTGAACCCTGTTAAAGAATATTTAGACGGTATTCTTTTCTAAAGATATATTATACTTATAATAATGGATGTTTCTGCAGGCTTACGATGCTTTGAGGATGGTTTATGAAAAACTATAAAAAAAGGCGCGCGTTTACCCTTCTGGAAATCATGATTGTACTGACCATCATTGCCTTGCTGGCTGCTATTGCAATCCCCAACCTGCTCAGAGCAAAGATGTCCGCTAATGACGCCCTGGCAAAAAGCACCCTGCGTTCCCTATCGACAGCCAGTGAAACTTACGCCACATCCAACGGAGGGAGTTACCCTCTGGATATTACATCCCTGACCGGGGCCACTCCCGTATATTTAAACTCTCCCTACTGCGAACAAACTATCAGCGGATACATTTACGCTTGTACCTTCTCTTCCACAAGTTACACCATAAGCGCTACTCCTGTATCCGTCGGTTCATCAGGGACCACCACCTATACCATTATCACCGGTGGAATACTAAGCCCTTAGCACAAAGAAAAACTAAAAGGAACAGTCAAGAAAGACTGTCCCTTTTAAGTATACATATGAGGCATGATTTATTGTTCCTCCTTTAATGAACGCAGGCGGTTCTTTGTTTGATTTGCCCCATTTTGTCCTGCCTGACTAACAGGCAGACTGCCTGCTTTATCGCCACGCAAGTAACTGATGATGACTTCATCAATTTCGCTTTGGGCCGCGCCAAATCCTTTGGCAAACCCTACAAGCTCTTGGCAGCTTTCATACTCTTGCTTGAGCAAGGCCTCTTGGAAATACACCAAAGCTGTGAGCTTGAATATTTCATCCGAGGTTGACTCTTGCTCTTGATTGATAATGGCATTATTTTTCATTTCTTTACCTCCTTTCTTAAGGTGGCTCTTTCGCAAGAAAAAGCCCTTTTAAATTAGGCTCCCAACGGTATAGAGTGTTTTAGGCCTCGAAAACCTTGACACCCTTGGCCATAAAAAAAGCCACCGATTCCTTTAAGAGTCGGTGGCTTGAATTTTACTGATAAGATTGTTTAATTAACGATTCAAAACACACCTTCCCCGGCTAGCTTTCTCCATGTGGAGATAAGCATAAAACAGGGTACGTAATGTTTTTTAATCGTTACTCTATTCATGACAATGTAATTGTAACATGCCTTAATAGAAATGTCAAACCAGGGTCTCCCCCGCCTTGAGACGATGTCCTTGGACAAAATCATACGCTGGCGCAGCCTTGGAAGCCTCCAGATGGACTTTCTTGACTAAAAGGGCATCCTGACCGCAGGTAACGGCAAACCCTTCTTTTGAGATATTAACAACAGTTCCCGGTGAGCCTTGCCCTTCGGCCAACGCAGCTTCCAAAATCTTAAGCATCTTTCCCTTATAAATAGTAAACGCACCCGGCCAAGGTTGAAGACCGCGGATTTGATCATAAATCTGTCCGGCAGGCCTGTTCCAATCAATCTTCCCCATTTCTTTAGTAAGTTTCGGAGCATCGGTCGCTTGGGCCTCATCTTGGGGTGTCAGCTTATACCGACCGGCCTTAATATCATCAAGGGTACGGGCTAAAAGCCTTGCTCCCACTTCTGCCATACGAACACGCAATTGCGCTGATGTTTCTTGGGGCCCGATGACTATCTTTTCCTGGGCAATAATGTCCCCCGCATCAAGGATCGGTGCCATCTTCTGGATGGTCACACCAGTTGCTTTATCACCGTTAAGTATGGCCCAATTGACCGGCGCGGCACCTCTATATTTAGGCAACAGGGAACCGTGTACATTGATACAAAAAGTTTTAGGGACATTCAAAACGTTCTGCGGCAAAATTTTACCGTAAGCCACCACCACAAAAATATCCGCCTGAAAACCTTTGAGTTTCCCGACAACCGAATCTTCTTTCAGAGAATCCGGTTGAAGACAAACAACGTCATGTTCCAAAGCGATTTCTTTAATGATAGAAAGAGTCATCTTCATGCCGCGACCCTGGCGGGTGTCCGGCCCGGTCACACAACCGACGATTTGGTGAGTACTTTGCAGAATTTCTTTTAAACAGACAGCGGCAAAATCATCGCTGCCCAAAAAAACTATGCGCATAGATTATGGATCTACATTGATTGTTACAATCACTTTACTGCTACGTTTAATCCGGCTCAAAGCTTCTTTAATCAGGGTTATCATACCAATAACATCTTGTCCCCGCACCAAAATATTAAAACGGTATTGGTCACGTTTTTTAGAGACCGTGTCCGCATGGAGCGGGTATGCTGCATTGCCTTTAAGTTGCCCGTAAAGCTCCTGGGCCATATTTTGCGCCGCTGTTTGATTCCCACACCGCAGACAGACATTTACCTCATGACCAAAAGGCGGCAATTTAAGTTCCCTTCGAATGTTCCTATCCTCATCATAAAAAATCTTTGCATTGCCTTGCGTTAGGGCCTTAAGGACATAATGGTCAGAATTTCTCGTCTGAATAAATATATGTTCTTTGGCCATGACCCTCAGATGCTCGACTAGACTCCAGGAGTTAAACGATGAACGCATGTCCATCCGGTTAAGCTGGCCGTCAAAATCAATCAAAACAATTGTATTGGCCCTCCATCGATGCCTGAAACGAAGCACGGCCTGGGTCGCAATAAGGACATCGAAATCTTTCAGTTCCTGGGCCCCGCGTTCAAAGCAAGCGATCTTGGCCAAGGTAAATGTATTCCTTAATTCTTTCTGTAATTGCTCCACACCTATACCGATAGATTTCCAACTGGGCTTTCGGCAATGCGGACATTCCGTTTCTTGGGGCATCGTAAAAGTGCAGTGGGCACAAGAATACTTTCCCTTAAGACGGAAATACGTCATCGGTGCATCACAACGCTGGCATTTAAGAATAAATCCGCAATCGGTACAGCGGCTCAGAGCATACGAACCTTTACGATTTAAAACTAAAATGGTCTTTTCTTCCTTGGCTAAATTCTTCTCAATGACGCTTTTGACCGGCACAGACAACAATCCTTTAGGTGTAAATTTATAATTATTTAAATCAATGGTTTGTACCTGTCCAAGCCTGGCCTGCCCGACCTCGATTCCTTTCACCTGTCCTTTGGCAACCAAAAACATAAGTTCCAGTGAAGGGGTTGTCGATATGAAAGCAACATCAATCTTCTCAATGGCCTCCCGCATCAAAAGCACTTGACGGGTCTCATACATGGGGGTTTGTTCCTGCTTATAGGAAAGATTGTCTTCATCAATCATGATGACCAGGGCCACATCATCCAAAGAACGAAATACTAAAGACCTTGTGCCGACTAGACAATTTTCCCTTAAGAAATGTTTCTTTAAAATTTCTTCCACCCAAGAGGCAACAAACTGGTCCGCCACCAAGACCAAAACTTTCTTCCCTTCCCCCGTTAAAGGCTTTATTAAAGACACCAAAACCTGCTCGTAATTACCTGAAGGAACGATATATAAAGTCAGAGCTGAAAAATTTTTTTTAACAGTATCTGAAAATACCTGCAATTTTTCACAACCGCGTGAAATTGTAAACAAGGCCTCGCCCAAAGAACAACCGTAATAACGGCTTAAACTATGACCTAAAGACACCTGCGCCGCCGTCAACACGGATTTGTCGGCAACAGATTTGATGGGCTTTAGATGTTCGAAAAGGCTTTTGTCTGCAAGTTTCGTAACAAAGCCTGCGCATTTTTTGGTGCCCAGGAACACCTGCACTTGTGCACCAACCGAAATTTGGTTTTCTAAGGCTGAAGGGATTGAATAATCAAAAGGCCCTTCTAAGGGAAGGTCGAAAACGACTTGAGCAATCATGTGGTGGTTTTAGCAACTAAGGAAATGATATCCTTGACCGCATTTGGTTTAGATAAGGCCTCAAGCTTAAGGCGCAAGGCCTCATAATTCTGGGGCGATGAACTTAAATCATCGATTTTTTCGACAATGTCCATCAAAGAACCCTGGTCCCATGCGGCTTGATATTTTTTAAGTACATTAATATTCCCTGTTTCCTGTCCGGGAATAGCGCTAAAGAAAACCATAGGCAACTTTTTGACCAGGGCTTCCGCAATGGAAAGGCCTCCCGGCTTCGTGACCATCACATCCGATGCCGACATAAGGTCATACATATTATTGACTAGGCCAAAAATATGGATCCTTTCGGTGGCTTGCGGTTTCAAATGTTCATACAAAAGACGGTTATTGCCGCAGACCACCAGCAACTGGTAGCCCTGCATCAAATTCATCAGTTCTTCTATGGGGCCGGTTCCAAAAGAACCTGTGGCCAAAAGCACTGTAAAAAGCTTAGGGTTTAATTTTAAATTCTGGCGCATGCTTATACGGTCAACCACGGCAGAAAATTTCTCATCGGTGGGGATCCCGGTCGTAAACACCCGGTCACTGTCAATCCGAAGACTGATAATTTTCTCCTTGGTATAATCACAGGCAACGGTAAAGCAGTCAGTCCCTTGGTTAATCCAAATATGGTGCACATCGAAATCCGTGACAACACATATAATTTTAGCGTGGATTTGACGGGTACGTTTTAAATAGCTGCTTACCTCTGCGGACATAAAATGCGTGGTGATGATACAGTCAAATTTTTCATTTTTTAAGAATTTCTCCAGCGCCTGGGTGTTAAGGGTGTTGTAACAACGTCGTAATAAACGGACCAACGGCTGCAAAAAGGGAATATCCAAAAGCCCAAAAAACAATTTCCACAAGCCGGGGAATTTTGTCACCAAGAAAACGTACACCTTAGGATAAGAAACTTTAAACAAAGGATTAGTATAATCAAGGGAGTCGACCATACGAACCTGATGGGTAGTATGCCGTAAAAGACCATGATAGACGGCTTCCGCGGCCTTTTTATGCCCCGCTCCTGCTGTTGCGTGAATGACTAGGACTTTCATGGCCATAAACCTTTGACTTAACCGAGGACGACTTCACTGGCGGCTTTCAAATCCTTGACGATGAAATCAGGTTTGACAGGCCACCGGGAAGCCGAGCGACGATTTTCCCTTCCGGAAAGCACTAAAATGGTTTTACAATCGGCTTTATGTCCGGTTTGGATGTCTTTTTGCGTGTCCCCGACAAAAAACGCGACTTTAGCGTGTCGAATGGTTTTATTAAGCGAACGTAAAGCCTTTTGAACCAAACCGATACCCGGTTTCCGGCATTCGCAGCCAGCATCGGGACGGTGCGTGCAATAGAAACTTTTTTGTATCTTCCCCCCTGCTTTCTCGACACCTTTGATCATATGGGTATTGATACGGTTTAATTTCTCCAGAGAGAAGACTCCCCGTCCGACTCCTGCCTGGTTGGATATGACAAAAATTTTATATCCTCCTTTCGTCAGATCATGAATCCCTTGCAAAGAGCCCGGAATAAAATGGAAATCTTTGACCTTGGTCACATAATTGCCGTCACCAGGGTATCGATTGACAACCCCGTCCCTGTCCAAAAAAATAATTTTCATAAAACCTGTACTTTAACAGATCAATATTAACCACCGCTGGCCTTACGTTTTAAATCATCGAGGTAATACCCTTTTTCTTTGATCTCAACATACTTACTGTAGGCGGAAAATTCATAAAGTGCGCTGGAAACCGCAAGCACAAAGCCATAATACCCGTCCTTGTATCCCTTACGCCCCACATAGCGCCTGAAAAAACGGTCGACCGTACGCCATATGGCTTTGCCTTTGGACATTTTACGCCCATCGTAATGCCATTTGACCGCTTCCAAAGTGGACATGCGGTTTACCTTGTAAAACACATCCTCAAGATTTTTATAATTAAAATGAATCAAAGATTCTTTAAGGTTCGCCCCCTTAAATCCCTCAGCAAGGCGGGTTCCCGGATGGACAACATCATGCTCAGCTTCGCTCCAGGTAACATACTTCTTATGGTATAAACGGATATGCGGATTAGACCATCCGCCAAATTTGATTTGAACATCTCCCAAGAAACACATTTGGGGTATCCAAAAGGCAACAATTTTCTCCGGTGGGTTTTTTAATAATTGCTCGATTTCTTTTTTTAATCCAGACGTGGGACGCTCGTCGCAATCGAGCATCATCACCCAGTCATGGGTGGCATGGGAAACCCCGAAATTGCGTTGTCTGCCTTCCAAATCCATGGCCCTCTGATAAATTTTATCTGTATATTGCAAAGCAATCGACCGTGTCTGGTCGCTGCTATTATCATCTACAACGATGATCTCATCGGCCCATCCATAAACACTTTCAAGGCAGTCTTTAATACGGCTCTGCTCATTTTTGGCAATAATAACAATGCTTAACGGTAAAGACACTACTGCCCCTCCTTAGATAAAATCGGTATTGGTTGCCGGCCAATAGATCCCAGGCTCAAAAAGACGCCTATCAATAACCACCACAGGATATTTAATAACAAAGACTCCCAGGGAGTGTCCATAAAACCATGGATCAACCAGGCCAAAAGACCGAAATATATGCCACAACCCAATACATAGAAATTTCGTTGAGGAGAAATGGTCTTTAATATCTGCTTCCCTCTGGTAAGAAATAAAGCTGAAAAAAACCATAAATGGGCCAAAAGACCCACAATGCCAAGCTCAGCGGTAATATGTAATATACTGTTGTGGGGATACTCTTCATGCCCGACCTTTAAATCTTTTAGGGTCTGGACATAAGCATTATAACCACACCCGAACCATGGGTAACGTTTGATCACATCAATGGCAGTCTGCCAATACACGTTTCTGCTGGAAGGGTTGAAAAACACTTCCTCGCTGCTGCTTACCCCC
>JAJXTI010000002.1:0-32790 GCA_021783915.1 bacterium | reverse complement strand
TGCGGATATATCTGTGCGTACGTCCATACAGCGTATACCAAAGACCAAGAAGAACAAAACCAATGCGAAAATAATCCCCACCAACAACTGGTATCTCTTTAAATAAATACCTAACCCGACCATCGTCACAGCGAAAGCCACCCATGCTCCACGGGAAGCAGTCAACCCTAAGGCCATGACTGAGAATAAGAATATGATCATGCATAGGCCGGTAACTGTCATAAACCATCTTGACCCAAATAGTAAAGGGATCCAGAAGCGACTGGTCATAACCAAAGATAAAATAAGCGGTAAGACCGTCACTAACAAAGAACCGAAATCATTGGGATGATGCATCGGTCCCGTGACACGGCCGAATATCATTTTACTATGAAAAATAAAACTATCACCGGACATATACTGAACTACCGTGTCCGCATTAACAACAATAAACGTCAACAAAAGCGTTGCCATGACCGCGTAGAGACGTTTGGGTGTTTTTACAATTTCTATGACAATATACATTAAAAAAACCTGCTGCAAGAACCTTGAAAAGAATTTCTTCAAAGTCAAGGCCGGGGCATGGCTAAAAGGAAGGGTACCTACTATGAGTATCCCGATCACTATCAAGGGCCAATCCAAACCGGTAGAAGGAAAACTATAGCTGGCCCAAGGGCCCAAGCGAGGATTATCTTTCCATATCAAAGAACGTTTGACAAACCAACCTGCTAACATTAGCAACAAACCGCCTTCAGTCATTACTGAAGAATAAGGTATAAAAATGATGAGGACCAATAAGGCCCCAAACATGGACTTATCCAGCAAGCTTAAAGCTTTGTTCATAGAGATTCTTTCAAAGCCTCTACTACCGTTTCAATTTGCTCTTTAGTTATATGAGGGAACATGGGCAATGACATGATATCATCGGCCACGGCCTCAGCTACGGGGAAATCCCCTCGTTTATACCCCAAGTCGGCATAAGCTTCCTGCAGGTGCAAAGAAATCGGATAATGAATAAGCACTCCTATCCCCTTGGCTTTCATAGATTCCACAACTTTATCACGATTGGGCAGGCGTATAGCATAGGTTTGAAACACATGAGTGCGGTCTGTCTTGGTAATAGGGACAACGGCCCCTTTAACGGATTTTAAAAGCTGCGCGTAATAGGCTGCGTTTTTAGCCCGCATCCCGTTCCAATGGTCCAAATGTTTTAATTTCGCGTTAAGCACAACGGCCTGAAGAGTGTCCAGACGGGAATTAGTCCCTTTGATTTTATGCTCATAACGGCCTTTGCGCCCGTAATCACGCAACATCAAGGCTTTCTCATAAATCTCTTTATTACTGGTGACAATCATCCCCGCATCCCCGCAGGCCCCCAAACTTTTGGTTGGATAAAAAGAAAAACATGCCACATCTCCCAGTGATCCGACCCGCTTTTGTTTATAACACGAACCGTGCGCCTGGGCCGCGTCTTCAACGATCTTGATCTCATATTTACGAGCGATTGTGACGATTTCATCCATATTGGTGGGCTGACCGTAAATATGTACCGGGATGACGGCCTTGGTTTTCTTGGTGATGGCTTTCTCAAAAGATTTCGGGTCGATATTGTAGGTGTCCTGTTCAATATCGACAAAAATCGGTTTGGCGCGGCAAAAAGAAACGCATAAAGCGGTCGCGATAAATGTATGAGTAGGGACAATGACTTCATCTCCCTCTTGGATGTCTAAAGCCGCCATGGCCAGATGCAGAGCATCCGTACCAGAATTAACGCCCACCCCGTATTGGGCCCCACAATACTTGGCAAAGGCATCCTCAAAAATATGGGCCTGTTCGCCTAAAATGTAATCACCTTTTTCAAAAACTTTCTTAAAGCCGACATCCACCTCACTTTGGATCAAACGGTTTTGTTCTTTAAAATCGATAAACGGAATACTCATAATAACCTTTCTATTCGATGAAAAACTTCATCCACGGACAAATGGTTCAAACAACCTAAATGTTCACAGGCAGCTTTACGAAACTGTCTATAACAAGGCTGACAAGCCAGGCCTTTTTGGATGACCACATGTTCTGCAATAGGATACGGCCCATAAACTACCGGGTCTACCGGACCAAAAATGGAGACCGTCTTGATGCCCCCTGCCACAGCCACATGCAACGGCCCTCCGTCATTAACAATGACCAGATGGCATAATTGAAACAGGGCTGCCATCTGTAACAAACTTGTACTGCCTACCGCATCATAGACGGGATAAGAGCATTGGCGGGCTAGCTCTTGAGACAATGATTTTTCTTTATGATCACCCATCAGTATAATGGCAGCCTTTGATTTTGCAATAATTTTGTCAGCTAAAGCCGCATATTGTTCCATAGGCCAGCGTTTTTGAGCGGCATCCCGACCCCAACTGGCACCTCCTCCAGGAACAACAGCAATGATTTTTTTATTAAGATCGATTCCCTGTGTCTTGACCCAATCTTTGGCCCACTGGCGGTGCTTTTGATCGATAAAAAGTTCTAAAGAATGTTCTTGTGGATGTCCCCCTACCTTCGTCAATAAATCCAGATAATATTTGACCACGTGTCTTGACTCGTAACCTTGCAAAAGGACCTTGTCTGTCAAGAAATACCCGCGACCACGGTAATCGTAACCGACACGCCGCTTGATGCCGCAAGCCATGCTTAAAAAACCGAAGGAAGAATTTAAGGAGAAATCAAAGGACACATCAAACCTCCGGTGGCGCAGCTCTTGAAATAAACCAATCCATCGACGAATCAGATCAGCTTTAAATTCATCCCTCTCATACACATAAACCCGGTCAATCTTAGGATTGCTCTCAACTACGGGCAAGGACCGACGATTGGCAAGATAACCAATAAAGGCCTGTGGATATACACGGCGTACATTGGCGACCAAAGGGGTCGTAAAAAGTACATCCCCGATGCCGAAAGGATTAATAATGAGAAATGTTTTCGGTTGGTTCATTGGGCATTAAAGTTTTGATTAAACTCTTCTATTTTCTTTCTTGCCTGGGTGAAAGTGCCCCTACGCAGGCACAAGATTTATTATTATGGGAATAAATCACCAAATTATCCACTTCCCGGACGCTTACATGCCGTTCTTTAACACCAATAAACCGAATATTCAACCCGACCGTCTTGGTTTCCTTTGGCTAATGCCAAACTGGCCGGCAAAACTCGTCAATGTTTTGGGCGAATACCCCCATTTGTGGTTGCCGAAATCCCCCCAATAGACCTTCCCGTTCCATAGATTCTCCCCGAACATCGTATCGACAAGGTCATCAAAATTGAATTTGAAATAACGGTAAAACAATAGTTTATGCATATCAGGGACTTGTATCGTGATCTTGGCTCCCAAGAACAAGACCCTGGCCCATTCGCTGAAAACCTGAAACCGTATATATTTATCAAAATGCTCCAACAAATCTTCCGCAAGGATTTCTTCAACAGAAAAATCAGGATAAGGAAAAGGGTTGCGCAAATCGTGGGCCAAATCAGGATGAACGTCTTTAACAGAATCTATATTAATCCACCCTGGCAATTTCTTTGTCCCGCAGCCTAAATGTAATTTCATAAGCCCCCTCAAACTAATTTCTGTTTTACGCGATGCCCTGTTTTATACCGTACTTTAAAAATCTTCAAAGGGTTCCACCAATATTTTTTATGTATCTCTTTGAAATCTTCCCGGCTTAAAACGTGTCCCTCTACCTTCTGCCGCATCGTCGATGGGTGCGTACCAAAATAAACGGGGAACCTGTTTAGATCCCCGAAATCATAATGCCCTTGTGAAGAATTCTCCGCCTTTTCAATAAAACCGATTTTTTCTGCATTGGCTCTTCGTTTGGCCATCACTTCATTCGCTTGGACCCAGCCGTAATGATAGAGAAAACAGCCTGTGGCCAAATGGTATAAAGGATTACCATCCATGCGGCGAAAGGCAAAAGCATCGCCGTAGGATTCAATGCTGCCGTCATTACGGATGATCCGGTCTTGTTTTTGATACCAGCCGGCATCAATACGATAACGCCAATAACTCCCATAGAAATGTAACCATTTAAAACGCAAGGCATCTATCTTAGAATCCTTTAAGTGACCTTTCATCAGATTCTTTAAACACGGCAAATCGATTTCATGAACCACTTCATCTGTCTGCAAATAAAAAGCCCATTGCCCTTTACACGCCTTTAAAGCGATATTGGTCTGCTCGGAAAGCACAGTCGGCCCCTTGGCCATGTCCCACTGCGTTTGAATAATCCGAACCTTAGGATCTTGAATGCTTTCAATTAAACCCAGCGTCCCGTCCTGGCTGTCCCCCACATTGACGATAAATTCATCACAAACCGGTAAGATAGACCGAATAGATTCCAATACGGGATACCCGTATTGGATGGCGTTACGCACTATTGTAAATCCGCTGATTTTCATAGCCTATTTACGTTCATAAATATTATACGATGGTGTCTGTGCGACAACCGTATAATTATTTTTGATGTATGAAAATAATTCGTCAAATTTCTTCTTATTATCTTCGACCAAGAAATAAGAGGACTGAAAATATTCCGGGAATGTCTTATTGGTTATCGCATAATGCGTATGCGCACGCTCAATATCTTCCATCATTTGCCGATACCAGGAATCCTTTAGCCAGGACAAAGAGGTCGTGGCAAAACGCCCCACATAAGGCCTTTCAACAATAAAATTTAAAGCTCCCAACTCCGCAAACATCAAAACCGGCTCATTGCCCCGTGTATGTTCATCTAAAAATGCCTTCAATGTCATGAAATCTTCCGCCTGCCAGGCAGGGACGACCATACCTTTGATTCTTTGCATATTTAAGGCAACCGTGAATTGACTCTCTGCGGTCTTTTTATGCTTATTATGAGGAATCATTCTTCCAAGACATTGCAGAGTAAAGAAACGTTTACTCATGTGAGAGAAGCTAAAGACCAAGGATGAGGCTGCCACAGCCACAATGACTGTCCGGGAAAAATACTCTAAATTCCTCTTTTTAAAGGATAGATACGCCCGTTCTAAAAGAAAAAATAGGACGATCTTTTCAGGCTGCAAAGACATTTCAAAGACAGAGGCCCATATGTTGCGAAAACTCGTCGCGTAAATCATGAACGCGTAAACAGCCACAGCCAAGGCAGCCCAATCCAAAGAAGAAATCTTTTTTCTTCGAACCCGCCAAACAATATAAATCAAAAAAACCATAAAACAATAAGCTGGCGTTAAATGGCGAAAATTGGGATTATGCGGATCAAACAAGGCCATCATAACTTCACGGGCATTGCTCGGTGGCCGGGGAACCATGATAAAGACCTTGGTCATTTGCAAGGTCACTTGTATGATGGTTTCCATCATTGTTGCTAAGGCCCCTTGAACATAAAGATAACCTAAATAAGGCAAAACAACGGCCAAAGCTGCAGCTGTGAAGGTTCCCAATGATTTTAAACTATTTGAAATGTTTTTTATGTAAATGCCTTCGGCAACAACAGCAATAACTATGGCTACCCCCGAACTAACACCGATTTCAATACTCGTTAACCCCCCTATGGCCGTTACAATACCCGCTGCCATGAGCCAATTTTTATTTTTTGTCTTTAAAAAATAGATCGCACAATAAACAGCCAAAAGCCCCCACGCGTAACGCAGGCCTCCCCAATAAGTAAACACGACCCGGGGAAACGTCCTGGCCACTAAAAGCGGCGTAAAAATCCACCAAAATATTCTTGTCTCAAACAATTCGCCCGCAATCAATACGGCCATCAGAAGTGTCAATACAGTGCCAATATAAAAGTAAGTCGATAAGACAGCTACATGTTCACCAAAAATTTTCATTAAAAATGCGGGAACATAAAGCTCAAACGGTCCTCTTAAATAAAAAAAATCCCGAAAAGGGACAGCCCCATGCAAAATGCCATCGATGCCGGGTAGATAAAGCCCCAATTCAAAAAGATTGACCTGCTGGTGCAAATAAAAAGGGTTTAACACCAAAAAGACGGTCAAAAGTGCCAACAACAAAAAATGGGTTTTAGGGGACAATTCTTTCATAAATTTTTAATGTTTCCCGGGCCGTTTGGATAAAAGAAAATTCCGATGCGCGCCTAATAGCTTTTTGGCGAAGGTACTGGTTAAACACCTTGTCTTCTAATAACCTTATGATCCCCTGCGCTATTTGAGAAGGAGTCTTAGGGGTGACCGTCAAAGCTGCATCTGAAGCAATTTCTCCGCAGGAAGAATTATCAGAGGTAACTGTTGCCGCGCCACAGCAAAAAGCCTCTACAATAGGAAAACCAAACCCTTCATAAAAGGAAGGAAAAACAAACACTTCTGCCAAATTGTACAATTCACGCAATTGATCATCCCTGACAAAACCCGTAAAAATAACGTCCTTGGCGATCCCCAACTGTTTGATCAATTCTTCGAGTCCCTGTATCATCCAGCCTTTCATGCCTGCAACAACTAACTGGCCGGTAAAAGCTTGCTCTGATTTGAGCAAAGCAAAACTATGGAGCAAACCGGTAAGGTTCTTTCTCGGTTCAACAGTACCAACAAATAAAATGAACCTTTGATTGATCCCCAGGCACTTTAAGCGTTCACGGGCCAAAATCCGTTGACTTTCATCCAGAGGATAGAAAAGGTTACGATCCACTCCATTATAAATAACACAGGTCTTTTCCAGCGGCAGATTAAAAAAACGGTGCAGGTCCGTACGCGTGCTTTGAGAAACACAGATAATTTTGTCCGCATAGCGCACGATGAATTCCATCTGACGCTGGGCAGCCTGAAGGGTTTCAGGCGTATGGCTTTGCGGATAAGTTTTATAAATTAAGTCATGAACGGTGACAACCAGTTTAACCTTTTTAACCTGTTCTATGACCTGCGGCGACGGCAAATGATAAAGATCAACTTTCTTGAATAAACGTTGTGGTCCCGCATTAAAAAGGTCGACTAGCGGCTTGAAATTCTTGTAAGGAAATAAAGGAAGACGGCGCTTAAAATCAAAGCACCTCTTGGGTGCATATAAAAGGAAGCTGTTTCCTTTGTCGATCTGCCCGAGGCAATCCAGAAGATTATAACTGTAGCGGCCAATCCCCGTTCGATGATCAAGCAGAATCGATCGGCAGTTGATGGCAATACGCATCTTTAAACGTTATGCCCTTTGCTTTTTAAGAATTTAGCAACGGTTTCTACGGCATAATCACACTGGGACAATTCAATGTCCTGATGGCAGCCGATATGGGTGCCGTTATCAGAACAGTACTCCGTCTCAGGGAAATCACCGAGTTTATGCCCCATGAATTCGTAACTGGGGGTCTGGGTGGGGATGGAATAAAACAAATTGCGAGAATCCACGCCCTCTGTTTCCAAATAAGAAACAAATTCATTTTTCGTGAAGTTCAATCCAGGTTTTAAAATAATCGAAAATGCGTGCGGTCCCAGAACTTCATGGGGGTCTTCTTTCAAATACCAAAAATATTTCTCAAATTTGGAAAATTGCTTGATCAGGTACCGGACGTTACGACGGCGTTTTTCTAAAATATCATAAAAAATATCAAGATTGCCTAAACCGACCGCGGCCTCTATTTCATTCATTTTTGCCGAGAAACCAATACGCCTAAAACGGAATTTACCGTCGATACCATGGTTACGCAAAGACCTGGCCGCTTCGGCCATCTGATCGTTATCGGTGATGACTATGCCGCCTTCGATGGTTGTGACAATATGGGCGGCATACAAAGAAAAACAAGCCATATCACCAATGGCCCCAATCTTTTTGCCCTTATACTCTGCCCCATGGGCCTCTGCCGCATCCTCAATGACATGCAACTTATGTTTTTTGGCTAAGGCCATAATTTTATCCATATCGGCCGGTTTACCCATTAAATGAACGGGCATAATGGCGCGTGTTCTTGGGGTAATGGCGTTCTCGATTTTGTCGGGATCGATATTGAGTGTTTCGCGCTTAACATCGACAAATACAGGATTAAATCCTGCCTGCAATACGGCATTCCCTGTGGCTACGAACGTCAAAGCCGGAATAATGATCTCATCCCAGCGTTTGGCCCCAAAATCATACAAAACCGCACAGGCAATGGCATCCGCATCGGTACCGCTGGAAACGGCAATACCGTGTTTGACTCCAAAGAGGGCCGCAAATTTATCCTCAAATTCATGAACATACGCACCCTTGGTCACCCACTTGGTATCTATAGAGCGATCAATAAGCTTCTTTGCTTTGTCGGTAATGGAAACCGTGCCAAAAGGCACTTTATAACCGGCTTTCTTGAGTTCCTGACCATCGGAAATGGCCGTGGTCTTATTAAAATCCGCCATTTTCATGAAACTATCCTTTCAAAGACTTCAAATGTTCCTTCGCCCAAGTATAACGCTCAGGGGTTCCTATATCGATAAATTTATTTTCTACCTCGAAAGCAGAAAAACCCTGCCCTACCAAGTACGGAAAAAAATCGTATTCAATCGAAAATTTTTCGACCTTCCTAACCCCAGGGGTTAGGATTGGTACCAAAGAAAATACTTTACAATTCAAACAATAAGTTCCTGTATTGATAAAGGCCGCTTGAATGACCGGCTGTTTTTCTTTAAAAGCGATAATCTGTTTGTGAGAATCAATCTCAATCGTACCGTAATCACGGGCATCGGCCATTTTTGTCACGGCAATGGTGGCCTGCCCCTTTTGATTCTCATGAAACTCGATCATACGTTTATAATCGATCACGCAAAAACAGTCCCCGTTAAGCGCAAGAAATGTATTGGTTTCGACCAAAGCAGACCCTTTTTTAATAGCTCCGCCTGTCCCCAGCGGTTCATCTTCACGAGAAAATATAATGGTTAAATCAGGATGGGCATTCTTAAGCGCCGCCTCAACACTGTCTGCGTCATGCCCGGTACATAAAATGAAACGCCTGGCCCCTTGAGCGGCAATATAATCAATGAGCACGCTGATAAACGGTTTACCATCAATCCGGGCCAAGACTTTCTGCGTGCCGCCAGTAACGCTTTTTAAACGCTTACCTAAACCGCCGGCTAAAATGACCACATCGGGAAACATATTTACTTGATAATGCCTGTATCAGGTTGGTAAAAAATAATCTGGCTGCCTAAATTCTCAAATTTGATAGGGACTTCCAGGAGGTTTTTCAACGCTTCTTTGACCTTTTGTTTTTTAGCCGGTTCAACAAAAAGCAATACGAATCCCCCACCGCCAGCACCGAGTAATTTACCTCCCACGGCCCCGGTACGTAAGGCGGTTTCATAAAGATTATCGATATGTTCACTGGATACTTTATCCGATAACGAACGCTTTAACTTCCAACTCTCACCCAACAAATGCCCAAAAGCCAAAATGTCATCCTTACTGTTTAAAATATTCAAAGCTTCTTTGGCCATTTCATACATGCGCAAAAGCTCCAACTTTTTATTGGGAATATTTTTAATTTGATGCTGGGCAATCTGAGAAGCTGTCCGTGAAAAACCTGTAAAAAAAAGCATCAAATGGTCCTGTAAAGTATTCAATTTTGCCCCTGCAATAGTCAAGGGCTGGACCCTTAAATGGTTAGCCCCGCCAAATTCAATGTAATTAAATCCTCCGTAAGCCGCCAGCGTCTGGTCTTGACAGCCCACGCTTTCCTTAATCATTTCCTGCTCCACATAAATGGCTTCTTTGGCCAACCGTTCCTTGGTGACCATTTGGCCTTTGAGGGCATACAAAGAATTAAGAAGACCAACGGTAAATGAGGAACTAGAACCCAGCCCCGTACGTGCGGGCAAATCTCCATCATGATGGATTTCAACTCCTTCATTGATTTTCAAAAATCGCAACACCTCTCTTACGGATGGATGGTCAATTTCATCGGTATTTTTATTAATATGTTCAATCACAGAATAGATAATACGACTTTTGTGTTCAAAAAACGGAGGCAAATAGCGGCAAGTAATATAACAATATTTATCAATGGTCGTGGCTAAAACAGCACCTTTATTGTCTTGAAACCAGCCGTTATAATCGGTACCTCCGCCAAAAAAAGAGATTCGAAATGGAGTGCGGGAAATGATCATTGGACAGGAACCTCTTCTAAAATTTTACGTTTGAGTTTAATCTGCGTAGACTTTAAAGTTTCTTCCAACGCAATTTGACCAAATTTATTCTTTAACAAATCTAAAAACTTAGGATTTGTATGATATTTCATCCATGCCTCATCACGAAAAGCTAATACTTGGCGAGAACTTAAATACTTTGTAGGTAACGGCTGGGTATAATAAGAGTGTTGAGAAAACCCTGCATAAGTCGTCGGTAACTGCCATCCTTCTTTCTTGGCCGCTCCATGCAAAGGACTTCCTGGATAGGCCATTGCTGAATAAAAATTGGCTTCCTCCGTATTCATCTCGATCGCTAAATCCAAAGTCATCTGCATGCTGTCCAAATCATCCTCGGGTAGACCGAATATATAGTTGCCAATTACATTAATACCATGTTGGCGGATTTTGGCCACCACCGAACGAATATCCACATCTTCAAAACGCCCCTTAGTGACATCTTTGCGTACACGGGCATTACCGCTTTCAATACCTAAAGCCAACCAATTCACACCAGCTCTTTTAAGGGTCTCCAAATACTGATCGCGTACAGTGTCCACGCGTGAATAACACCAAATATTAAACTTATAGCCGCGCTCTATAATCAATTCGCAGAGTTTCATGAAGTGATTGGCATTGAGAATAAATAATTCATCGGCAATCTTGATATTAGTAATTCCCTGAGAAGCAAAGAAATCAAATTCTTTAATAATATGTTCCGGGTCCCAGTAACGAAAAACGGCCGAACCATCAGAATATTCGTTTTCCTGGCGATTAATGATGTTAATCATGCAAAATGAACACTTCATGGGGCAGCCAAGACTTGTATACAATGCAGCAAATGGCTGGCGTTTGGAACCGTTGGGATAAGAATGCCATAGGGCAGTACGGTAATCCTTGATTGGCAAAAGATCCCACGCTATACCTGGTAATTCGGTAGGCAAATCAGCCTTAGCAACAATCGGCGAAGGAGGATTAAGAATAATCAACCCACCTTTCCTGTAACCCAAACCAAGGATTTTATCCAGGTCATCTCTTAAATTCGTTTTCAGCAGATTAGAGATAGTGTAAACTCCTTCATTCTGGCAAACAAAATCAATAGCATTGTGTTTTTCCAAAACCTCACGGGAGAGAGCGGCAACATGACCCCCAACAAAAAGAACCTTAATCTGTGGAGCGATATCTTTAAGAATGGCTGCTAAGGCCGTCGCCCCATCCATGTTTTGAGAACTCGCCGATGGTTGCTGGCCATACACAACAAAACAGACCAAACGAGGATTGGCTTCAATGATACGTCCAGCAGCCTGGTGATCATCAATATGAAATACTTCACAATCAAGGATTTCAACACCAAAACCTTTTAAACGGCAATGGTTAGCTAACATACCGGCCCATATGGGTGGTTCTATGGCAGAATAATGTTGAGCTAAATCCTGATAAATACGGTAAGCTGCATTAGGATGAACAAAGAGAACATCAAGTTGTTTCACGGGTTTCCTTAAATATTGGCGTATTGATTACGTTTAATGATTTGGTACCCTTTAATCAACTCTGCCAAGCCTTTTTGAAGGCTGACATCCGGTTTAAAACCTGTTTTCTCGATTTTTTCATTACTGACGATGTAATCGCGTTTATCGGGATCTTCACCAATGGTCGCTTCGACAAAATAAAAATCAGGCACAAGCTTTTTGATTTCTTGACAGAGTTGTAATTTGGTCAGGTTTGCGTCACTTAAACCGACATTATAGGGTTGGTTTTTCATCTTGTCAAAACCATTAAGCGAATGAATAAAGGCCTTGGAAATATCACGCACATGGATGTAATTGCGGTTAAAGTGAGCTTCAAATAGAATCACAAACCTATCATAGACAGCACGATAGGTAAAATCGTTCACCAGCAAATCCAAGCGCATGCGGGGAGATATCCCAAAGGCCGTAGCCAAACGCAAAGTAATCCCGTTGCCCGCATCCAATATGGCTTTTTCTGCGTCCACTTTGAGCCTGCCGTAAAGGGATATCGGCCTTAAAGGGGTTCCTTCCGTACAATGCTTACCCTTTTCCCCGATCCCATAACCGCTGTTAGTTGTCGGAAAAATAATCCTTTGGTCTTTGCTCTTTAACTCCAAAATCATCTGAATGGCATCCAAAAGAATGGTCTGTGCGCCCACAGGGTCTTTGGCGCATAATGGTGCTCCTGTCAGACAGGCCAAAGGGAAAACCGCATCAGCCCCTTTCATTAATTTGGTCATAAGCCCTTTATCGCGTGTATCGCCACGGACAATGGTCAATTTTTCATGGTGACAAACATCAAGCAAAGAATTTTGGTGATACATAAAATTATCCAGCGCTATGACTTCGTACCCTTCCTGTAACAGACGCGGCACCAAAACTGAACCGATATAACCTGCAGCTCCCGTCACTAAAATCTTCATCGCATTTCCTTTCTTAATGGGTCCCGCCCAAGGCGAGACGAATTTACCCCAACGTTTTGTTCCGCCGTCGGCGGAGCAGTGGGAGGCTTAAATAAGTGAAGAATACCATGTGTAGGTGTTCTTAATACCTTCTTGCAAACCTACCTGTGGCTTCCAACCTAATTTTTGCACCCGGCTGCTGTCAAGTAATTTACGCATGGCCCCATCGGTTTTGCAGGTATCAAACACAATTTTTCCTTTGAAACCGCTTACGCCGGCGATAAGCTGTGCTAAATTCTTAACTGTAACATCCGATCCTACACCTAAATTAATTATCTCATCCGAATGATAATGTTTCATTAAGAATAAAACGCCCTGCACAAAATCATCTACATACAAGAATTCCCGACGAGGCTTCCCCGTCCCCCAGACAACCACCTCTTTATACTTTTTTTCTACAGCTTGATGGAATTTCGCTATCAAGGCCCCCATCACATGCGCAGTTTGAACGTCTGTATCACTGCCCGGACCGTAAAGGGTCGTAGGCACAATGACAGTGGAATCCAGGCCATATTGCCTGCGATACGTCTGGCAAAGTTTAAGCCCAGCCAGTTTCGCCACAGAATACGGTTCACTGGTCGCTTCCATCCTGCCTTGTAAAAGCGAGTTTTCTTTTATGGGCGGCTTAGCGGCTAGCGGATAAACACAGGATGCTGCAAAATAAACCAGCTTCTTGACCTTTGCCTTCCAAGCACCATGAATGATGTTGTTCTGGGCCTGGAGATTTTCATAGATAAACTCCGCCGCATGCTCTTGGTTGACAACAATGCCTCCGGAACGCACAGAACCTAAGAAAATATATTCTGGACGAATTTCTTTAAAAAACTTGAGCACCTTGGCCTGCGATAAAATATCTAACCGATTTCTGCTGTTGGTGTAAACATGATTGAACCTACGGGAGGAAAAATAATTCCAAAGGGAGTTTTCTAAACTATCGTGATGGCCAATAATCAAAATACGGCTGTTACGTTGCATTTTTAAGAAAATTTGGTTTGGCTTGAGATCATCCGTTTGGCATAATATTCTTCACTATAAAAATTACCATGCTCGATGATCAGGGTTGATTTCCCATCCGTACGCTCAAGGGCTTTCTTGTAGGCAGGGAAAATGTCTTGTGCATTATTAAGTTCCACAACATCAATGGTCTTGAATAATTCACGAAAAGCCTGGGAATAGTTACCAATATGCTGGTGCCCTGGATGAACAGGGGCATCAGGACCGGTGGCGACCCGGATAATAACTTTAATGGGCCATTGACCTTCGCTAATGGCTGGAATTTTATCAAGCATATTAGCCATGTCCGCCGTAGCTAACAACAAAAAATTCTGACGAGGATAAACTGAAATTGGAATGTATCCGGCTAAAGCCATACCGATAGTAAACTGCATTTGAAAGCTTTCATTGATAGGCATCTCAAGAGTGCGTTCCTTAGGACAGTCCCTTAAGGTTTGAAACATAAATGTTCCAGGCCCTGCCACGGTTTGACCCACAAACATGACCTTGGGCTGTTGAGCAAGCCATTCCATGGTCCTTTTAAGTTCATCAAAATATTTTAGTTGTGTAGTGGTTGTCATAATGTTAATTTGTTCCTCACTGATTCGTTTTACATTCCAAAAAACAAATCAAAACGGTGGGGATCATTAAAACTTAATCAACTTCCCAAGGCCTGAGTGCGGGTAGCCGTTAGTATATTTAAAATAAATAATCTTTTTCTCATACTTTGTGTCCTTAAACCACGGCTCCTGCGCCCCCCAGGTTTCCCGGGTATTGGTCATGACACTGACCCCGTTATCACAGACAACGAAAGTCGCCGGTAAATCAAAATTATAAACATATTTAACCGCTTCGTGAAAGATGCCTGTTTCCGCGGACATGTCCCCGCAAAACAAAAATACCCGGCCCTTTTTGCTTTGAGTTTTAAGTGACCAAGCCACCCCTGCTGCCGTCCCCATGAGGGATCCGACAATGCCGGAACAAAGGACTTTATGTTGAGGGAAACATAAAGAAATACTTTTACCATCTAAAATAGCTTGCTTGAGGTCTTGGCGGGGTACTCCTTTGAGCAGGGCCAGTTCGTGGGAATCCCAAAAGCCAAAAACATAGTCCTCATCGCCTATATGATGGTCTTTAAAAATTTGTACCAGATAATCTTCCCGTCCAGCACGCAAATGGATGGGAGCTCGGATGACACCTGTAGCGAAAATTGCGGCGATCTCTTGCTCAAAAGCAACAATATCTTCTTTTTTAACCATTATCACCTCTTAAAAAAATCGGGTGTAGTATAACCAAAGAAATATCTTTATTCAACAACTATCATCGAAAACGCCTCAAAATGACCTGTTATTCATCTTCAAAATCACTCCCGCCAAATTTCGGGCGATTAATTCATTACCCTTACGTGTACAATGGCCAAAATCATTGGCAAAAGTATCTTTAAAATAATCACTGTAAGTGCCTGACTGTAAAGCTGTTTTGAAATTTTGTTTATTTTCCACAAAAATTACACCCCGTTTTTGCCCCAAATAATCTTTCAAAGTATCAATGCTCCTCAAAGGGTACTGCATGACGATAATCGGTATCCCCCGGCTCAAGACTTTATTTAAAACACTGTCATAATTGGCTAAAGTTTCTGGTCTATATTCAGACAGTCCCCATTGCAAGGCCTTCTTAAAATACTCTTTGGCCAAACCTTCTTTACCCTCCTTTTGGTAAAGCAGTCCTAGCGCCCGAAAAACAAGGGGATTGTTCGGCTTAAGAGAAAGCTGCTTTAGGTAGAAACCCTCTTCCTTTTGGTATTGCCCCTGTTCGTCTAATAATTGCTCCATATCAAAATAAGCGCGATCGAAATAAGGCTCAAGCTCAATGGCATGTCTTAAATTTACTTCAGCCTCGGCATAGATTTTCTTTTCTTTAAACCATTGTGCCAATTCAACGTACCCCCAATAATCGTTGGGGGCACGGTTTAAATGCTCTGTATAAACAATGAAAGCTTTTGGGTCGCCTTGTTGATGATAGGCCCTGGCCAGTCCCACTAAGTAGTCATTGTCTTTAGGATCGAGCTCAATGGCCGTTTGAAAAGCTTTAATGGCTTCCTGCCCTTTGCCTTGGGACAGATAAAGTTCTCCCCACTGTTCATAAGTATCTGATACCAGGGGATCAAACCTAACAGCCTTTTCCAAAAAGCTTTGGGTTTCTTCTAAAAGGCCCCGTTGGTAATAACGACGAGCCAAATCAACATAAGCCAGGCTGATACGCTCAGCGGCCTGATGGGCGAGAAGATACTCTTGTTGGGCTTGAGGAAGTTGATTATTTCGTTTATATCGCTGTGCATTGGTGATATGCCTTTGTAGACTCTTTGTAAAGCCAATGATGAGATCTTCGAGAAAATTTTCAGTCCGTTGATAATTATGCCCGTATTGAAGGTTATCGTTGTCTTCGGGCGTGGCTTTTGTTCCTTTAATATGGTGTGTGATATGCTCATAAAGAAGGTTGACTAATTTATAAACACGGAAATTCTTAAAATATAATTGTATCTGCCATAGCCATTGAGGGCCCTGAGGAGGCCTAAAATAAAAACGGTCGTTGACCCCCATCATTACAATTACCAACTGTGGCTTATACTGATCTAAATTTTGATCCACATGTTCGCGTATATAATCAGTATTGGTACCAATGACCCCTTTATTAATGACTGTAAATCTTTTGGTTTTAGAGTGTTCATTGAGCATCCTCTCCAACTGTCCCGGATAAGAGTCTTCCCCTCCTAAAGCAGTCGTTGATTCTCCCAAACATAAAATACGATATTCCGTATCAGAAAAAGACAAATGGTTATGACGCTCCTGTAAATAAAAAACAATCGCTCCTGCAATACGCAAGCCTATTTCAAGCAAGATAACAGTAAGTGATAGACCAAAAATTATAAGGACAAACTTTTGTCTTAAAGTTGTTTGGGCCATATTAAAGTGTGGAATAGGTGATGCGCCCGTACTGGATTGTCTAAGAAACAGGCCAGGCTAATCCACCTCTTCTTATTAAAAGAGGGTATAAATGAAAGGGGCCACCGCTGAGCTTTGAGCAAAAATGACCAAAAAACTCAAAAGAACCAAGATAATGATAATCGGTGCCAGCCAAAAACGTTTACGTACTTTCAAAAAGCCCCATAATTCTTTTAAAATTGCCGTTTTAGACATAGTCCCATCCTTTTTACTAAAATTGTTGCTTATACTCTTGTTGCTGTGGACTTCTTACCATCCAATAGGAACTGACTTCTTTTTTCCAATCTCGATTCATGAAATCTTTTCCTCTTAACTTTAACACGCAGGCTATAGGAACAAAAACAATATAATATAAAATAGTCAAAATTATCCCTGTTACCATAGAACCTATAAAATGTGCCCCCTTCATCCAATACCCAAATAATTTAGCCAATAAAGGTTTGTTCCATATAGCAATTCCCAGGATGGATAAAGCAAGTAAGGACAAACTCAAACTTAACAAATCCCAACTATATTTAAAGGCATGGCGCGCACCGAGGGCTGCTAAAATCAAAGGTAAACCATAACCGAACACTTTCAACTGTTTCTGTTGCTGTTGTTTCATAAACCTTCCATTAATCTAAAAAAGTCGCAATGTCCTCTTTACGGTATTTATTTTTATTAGGTTGCTTGAGGCGTTCGAAAAGACAGTTTCCCACCAATAGATAATCCATATCTGTACACATAAAACAACGATAGGCATCATGTGCAGAGCAAACAATAGGTTCCCCTCGGATATTAAAAGAAGTATTAATGACCACAGGACAAGATGTTTGGCGTTCAAATTCTTTGATAATACGATAAAATAATGGATTACGGTGTTGATCTACTGTTTGCACGCGTGCAGAATAATCCACATGAGTAATCGCGGGAACGACGGACCGTTTAAATTTTAATTTCTCAATCCCAAACAATTCTTGACCCGCTTTGTCATCCAAACGTTTTTGTTCGCACAGGGGAGCGACCAAAAGCATATAGGGGCTATCGCAGTCCATGTCGAAATAGTCACTCACGCGTTCCCGTAAGACTGCCGGAGCAAAAGGCCTGAATGATTCGCGGAATTTAACTTTCAAATTTAAAATTGACTGCATTTTCTCCGAGCGTGCGTCCCCGATAATACTTCTGGAACCTAAAGCCCGGGGGCCGAATTCCATGCGCCCCTGGCAAAGACCGACTACTTTTTGCTGATCAATTAATCGCGCAATGCGCACAGACAAATTCTCATTGGACAAATATTCGTAAACCCATCCATTGCTGTCTGCCAATGTTTGTATGTCTGCGGACACGTCAGGCCCTAAAAACGATCCCTGTTGAGAATCATGTCCCTGATCTACTGTCCGCGGATTCCTTAAATAATGGTGCCATACCAATAAGGCCGCCCCCAAGGCACCGCCGGCATCCCCTGCCGCAGGCTGTACCCAAATATTTCTAAAACGGGTCTGTTTTAAAATTTTTCCATTACCGACACAGTTAAGCGCCACGCCGCCGGCCAGACACAGATTATCCAATCCTGTCATTTTATGCACATGGTTGGCTGTCTTAACCATGATTTCTTCAGTTACTTGCTGAATGGAAGCGGCTATGTCCATATGTTTCTGTACAAGTTCTGCCTCCGGTTTCCTGGGAGGCAGACCAAAAAGTTTATAAAAATGCCCATTGGTCATGGTCAGCCCAACGGGATAATTGAAATACTTCAAGTTCAAACGGAATGAACCATCATCTTTGATATCAATCAATTCCCGATGGATAATGTCCACGTATTTAGGTTGTCCATAGGGGGCCAATCCCATCAACTTATACTCACCGGAGTTGACACGAAAACCAATATAATAAGTAAAGGCCGAATACAAAAGCCCCAAAGAGTGTGGAAATTGAATCTCTTGGGTCAATTCAATGCGGTTGCCCTTACCCTTGCCCCAACTGGTCGTAGTCCATTCTCCCACTCCATCGAAAGTGACAATAGCCGCTTCGTCGAACGGGGATGGGAAAAAGGCTGATGCGGCATGAGACTCGTGATGTTCCGGGAAGATAATATCTCCCTGGTATTGAAGTTCTTCTTGGATCAAAGTTTTGATAAAAATCTTTTCCTTGAGCCAAACAGGCATGGCTTTCAAAAACGAACCTATGCCTCGGGGCGCATAACTTAAATATGTCAACAATAGTCGTTCAAACTTCAGGAAGGGTTTTTCATAAAAAGTTACATACGCGATGTCCCCGATATTAATCCCAGCTTCTTTCAAACAATACTCAATAGCATGGGAAGGGAAAGAGGCGTCATGTTTCTTGCGGGTAAAACGTTCTTCTTGAGCTGCAGCAACAATGGTTCCATTTCTAATAAGGCAAGCGGCACTGTCGTGGTAAAAGGCGGAAATACCCAAAATATAAACACTGTTGCGATTCATTAATTAACTATTATTTTTAAACCAATCCATGGTTAATTTTATTCCATTTTCAAGCGGCACTTTAGGTCCCCAGCCCAACTCTTTACGGGCCAAACTAATATCCGGTCGACGTTGTTTAGGGTCATCTTTGGGGAGGGGTTCATAAACAATCTTGGCTTTGCCACCGTAAGTTTTCATCACCAATTTGGCAAATTCCCGAATAGAAAATTCACAAGGATTACCTATATTAATAGGGCCCGTGGCTTTAGAAAACAGGAGTTTGGTAATACCATCAACTAAATCATCCACGTAGCAAAAAGACCTCGTTTGTTTGCCATCTCCATAAATTGTCAGAGGTTTGCCATGAAGGATCTGGTCGATGAAATTAGGGACCACCCGTCCGTCTTTAAGACGCATACGTGGACCATACGTATTAAAAATCCTGACAATCTTTACATCCATTTTATGGACTTTTTTATACGCTAATGTCAAGGCCTCAGCAAAACGTTTGGCTTCATCATACACGCCACGGGGCCCGATAGGGTTGACATTTCCCCAGTAAGTTTCTTTTTGTGGATGTTCCAGAGGATCTCCATAAACTTCGGAAGTGGAAGCTAAAAGAAAAATGGCCCCTTTAGCCTTGGCAATACCTAAAGCATTGTGCGTCCCTAGCCCCCCCACTTTCATCGTCTGGATAGAAAGGTTTAAGTAATCTACAGGCGAAGCTGGTGACGCAAAATTTAACACATAGTTTATTTTACCAGGGATAAGAATGGGTTTGGAAATATCATGTTTGATGAATTTAAATTTCTTATTTTTAGTCAAATGAGCAATATTGTCCATTGATCCGGTAACGAAATTGTCCAAGGCCAATACTTTAAACCCATGGCCTATAAACCAATCGCACAAGTGGCTTCCGATAAAACCAGCAGCCCCTGTGACGAGAACAGTCTTGTTTGAAACCATTTATAACCTCTCTATTTTTATGTCTTTAATCCCCTTATAGACATTCCTCACATCAAAAATATGCCGTGCACTCTTTCTAATTGCCCCATAATCAACACAGGTATGATCTGTAGCTATGACCACGCAGTCATACATCTTAAGAATTTTAATGTCCGGGCTGACTGACTGTAAATCAATGCCGCCGATTTTTAAGAAAGGCACCAAGGGGTCATAATAATCAACAGATCCATGGTGTTTAAGAAGTTCAAGCAGCCTTAAAGCCGGAGACTTCCGTAAATCTTTAACATCCTTTTTATAAGTCACCCCCACTACTAAAAGCTTGGCCTTAGACAGCGGCTTAGATAACAATGTCTCAAGTCGATGAACGACATAACCAGGCATGTGGGCATTAGTGTCCGCCGCCAACCTAATAAACTTGGAATTAAAGCCAAAACGTTTGGCTTTCCAATACAGATACAAAGGATCTTCGGGTATACAATGGCCACCGACGCCCAATCCTGGATAAAAAGGCATAAACCCAAAGGGTTTGGTCTTGGCCGCTTCAATAACTTCCCAAACATCTATGCCCATTTTATGGCAAGCCTGGGCGATTTCATTGATCCAGCCGATATTGACAATACGAAAAGAATTCTCCAGTAGTTTCGTCATTTCCGCCGCTTTCGCCGAAGAAACGGGATGGATCTGTTTAATGATTTGGCCGTATAATAAAATTGTTAGTTCGGTACAACTTTCAGTGATGCCTCCGACCACCTTAGGAATCCGGGTAACTTCAAAATGTTTATTGCCGGGATCGATACGTTCCGGAGAGAACGCCAAATAAAAATCTATTCCGGCTTTAAGGCCGCTCTTTTCCAGTTCAGGCTGGATCAATTCCTCAGTCGTCCCCGGATAGGTGGTGCTCTCTAAAACTATCAGCATCCCGGGATGCAAATGCTTAGCAATTCCGCGAACTGCCGAAACAATATAAGAAATATCCGGCGTATATTTACGTTTAATAGGTGTCGGCACGCAAATGATCACCGTATCCGCCTCATTTAAAGCATCCAAATTTGTGGATATCATAAAACGGCCTGAGCGAACCAAAGGGGCAAAGTCTTGATTGTCCACATCCGTAATGTAGCTTTCCCCTTTTTGTAAACGCTCAATACGTTGGGCATTGGTATCGATACCAAAAACTTTAAAGCCTTTACGGGCAAAGCTTATGGCTAAAGGCAGGCCTACATAACCCAAACCAATGACCGCTACGTTGGCTTTTTTAGATATAATCTTTTTTCTTAAAATGTCAGTTGTTCTCATAAATAAAACCTTATTAAACCCCTTTTCGTCTAGGAAAAATTATCTCAATGACAGTAAACAGGTAAGCTTATCGAATCCGTAAATGGCTGTCTTACAAACGTCCCCGCCCTATACCGAAATATTCAAAACCCATATCTTCAAGCTTATCAGCATCCAACATATTCCTGCCATCAAAGATAACAGCCTGACGCATGGAATCTCTAACCTGAATAAAATTGACTTCCTTAAACTCCGGCCATTCGGTCAATAGCAACAAGGCATCAGCGTCTTCGATAGTACTGTAAGGATCTTTACATAAAACAACGCCTTTAAGTATAGAGGCGGCATTTCTCATCGCTTTGGGATCATACGCTTTGACTTTTGCTCCTTCATGCTGCAACTGCGCGATAATTTTTAAAGAGGCGGCACTTCGCATATCATCCGTATTAGGTTTAAACGCCAGGCCCCAGATGCCTATGGTTTTTTCTTTGAGGTTCCACACTTTCTCCTCAATTAAATGAATAAAACTCTGGTGTTGGGTTTCGTTGATACGACGCACTTCTTTTAACAAGCCAAAATCGTAGCCATTTTTCTCACCTAAACGGACAAAAGAATCTACGTCTTTCGGGAAACAGCTTCCCCCATAACCGATCCCCGCATCAAGAAATTGACGACCGATGCGCTTATCCAAGCCCATCCCTTCGGCAACCTTCAAAACATCCGCGCCTACCCGGTCACAAATCTGCGCCACTGCATTGACAAAAGAAATTTTAGTAGCCAAAAATGAATTAGAAGCATGCTTAATCATCTCGGAAGAGGCAATATTGGTCACCAAAATCTTTGTCTTTAAAGGCTTATAAATTTCTCTCAAGATTTTCTCGGCCTTTTTACTCTCAACTCCAAGAACGACCCTGTCGGGATTCATAAAATCTTGCACGGCTGAACCTTCTTTTAAGAATTCAGGGTTTGATGCTACATCAAAATCAAGAAGGATTTTATTGCCATCCTTAAATCGCTTGGGTAAATTTAATTGAACAGTCCGTCGAATTTTCTTGCCGGTTTCCGCAGGAACGGTGGACTTCTCGACAATCAATTTATAAGAATCCATGTTCAAAGCAATCTCCCGTGAGGCATTTTCAATATACGTTAAATCAGCATCCCCATTGGGTTTGGGCGGGGTGGGTAAAGCCAAGAAAATAACGGAAGACTTCTGACAAGCTTCTTTTATGGAACCGGTAAATTTAAGCCGTCTCTTTATGACACATTCATGCATTAATTCTTCCAAACCGGGCTCATAAATAGGCATTCGACCTTTTTTTAGAGCCTTTATTTTTTGAGGGTTGTTGTCCACACAAATAACATGATGGCCTATATGGGAAAGACAGACCCCCGTCACTAAACCTACGTACCCTGAACCAATAATAGCTATATTCATATTTATATGTTTGGGTTTCCTATTGAACTTTGTGATCCAGCTTTAGGTTGATGAAAACTACTAGAAAAGAGGCTTGTAACCATACCGGGGAAAGCTTTGAGCCGAAAGGCCACGAAAATCCCTGCCCCATTCCCTCTTTCCTGATGATAATCTATGTCCATTTCCCATTCATGAAGATCTCGAGTTAAGAGATAATCTTCTTCTTGTATCGTCCCTTTGTCAACAATAAAACGGTCGTATATTCTAAATTTCCATTTCGGATTAATCTTATATTTCCATTCGGTAGTAAATTCATCATCCAAGCCACGGGCGTAGCGTTTGCCCAGGCCCAACGACCATTTATCCCCACCATTGATATATATGTCAAAATTGGCGTAATTCCAATTACTCGTTTTATTATCGAAACTTTCGTCCGCTCTGAAACTTATCCAATCAATGGGATTGATTTCAACCGTTGAGGTGACTGGGCCGAAACTTCGACCAGTCCCTTTCTCTTTTTGAATAAGATTATAATCCGTTTCAACAATCGTGCGTATTAAATCCACCGATCTATTATTACGTTTGGTCTGAAGTTTATTTTCTAAAGATAAATGCACCGAGTTGGCTTGAGATAGGGCATCAATGCTGTCAAATTGATTGAAATGACTGGCGTTGATTGTGGGTCTATGAGCATAAACGTACGTCAAAGAAGGCGTGACCACATGGCGTAAACCATTAATTTCACTACCCAAAATATCCTTTTTATAATCCCATACACGATAAAAATGAGTTGTTAAATCCGCGCCTGTTTTAAATTGTCCTCGAATGACCGAACGCTCATTAAGATCGTTGGTACGGCTATAATACGTATGCTCTCCCCCAACCCAAGGCCGCATTTCAATAAAAGCAACTTTCATGGGGTAAGAAATTTCATTGTTCGTATCTACTCGCATGGTTTTCATGTCAGGCCCCACGTTTTGGGGCATGTTTTGTAAATTAGAAAAGGTATCGGTGGTTTTAAGATAAAAATTTGTGTTCCCTATTTGCTGCCCGCTTAATTGATACTGAATCTCCGGTAGGCGTTCTACACCACGCAAAATGGGATTTATACGGTTGACCTGAACATTAAAAGTCAACGCTCCTTTAGGCAAATTTCTCGTCAATAAGAAATACGTACTGACATCCGGCCCCTGTCGGAAATCCCGCTCAAAATATCTCTTAAGAAAACCCATATTGGCCAAGTCATAATCATGAATTTTATAGTACTGCAACATGGCCTCGGTGTTTTTATCAATCTGCCATTGATGCCGCCACTCCACCTGGTAACGTTCATGTCTTATGGTTGGGCCTTTTTTAGTGCCGTTACTATTATAAAGATTCCATAAATGGCTGGAGGCAATCTCACGCTCATGGGTGTAATAAGTCCGCAAAATACCAGAACCGAACTTAGGGGTCTGGTATTTAAGATCAAACCCTTCCCCTAGACCTAAGCGTTCACGAAAGTCGCCATAGACGGTCATTTTGGCATGGTCAGATAATTTTAAATGTAATTGGCTCAATAAATATGCCCCAAAATCTTTTTTATAACCAGGGATGATTATAAAAATGGGGCGGTCTTTAAGATTTTGAACATATTTAGGTAACTTCATAATCGGAACCTTCCCCATATATATTGTTACACCCCTAGCAATAGCTTTGTCACCCGGATAAACATCCATCTGATGAGCAGCTATACGATAATCAGGTTTATCAAAATCACTCGTAGTTAAAAAACCATCCTGTATAACCATATGGTTTTCTGAAACTTTCTCAATAACTTTTCCCCTGATCTGAAAAGGGGGATAAAAAATTCTGGCATCTTGGAACTGGCCTGTGGAATTATTGAAATTAAACTTAGCTGACTGGGCATCCACTTGCATTTGTGGAGAGTCGATATACACATGACCATTGGCGATCGCTTCACCTATGGTCTTTTCAAGCTCTATCTGATCCGAATAAAGAATTGTCTTATCAGCAGTAACAACCACATTCCCTATGGCCGTTGCCTTATTGGTATCCTGCGAAAATTGTACTTGGTCAGCTTCTAATTGGATTGACTTCACGTTCTGAGGCTTGACATCAAAAATTTTTTTCTGTTTAAAATCAAAACCCTTTTCATTGTATGGATTACTCGTAGAAAAACTCTGGGAAGGGGAAAAAAGAAGGCTTCCGAAGATAAATAGATAAAAACAGCACCGCAGAGTTTTTTTAGAAATTTTTCGCATTATATACTAAAACTTGTGCCCCGATAATACCCGCATCATCGCCAAATTCTGCCCGTTTAATTTTTACCATAGAAGCTTGCAGACCCATTGCCCGTCTTTTGATGACAGTTCTGATGGTGGGGAATAAAAATTTCTCATTATTAGAAACCCCTCCACCGATAATAATAAGCTGTGGATTAAATAAATTCACAACACCCACCAAGCCATTGCCGATACGTATAGCTGCTTCATGCCAAAACCGCAAGGCTTTAGCATTGCCTTGGTTGGCTAAAGCAAACATTTTAGGCGTCGTCATGTCAGGCGTATTCATAATACGGCTAGCCAGAGCAAATAAAGGTTTGTTCCCCACATACCTTTCAAAACAGCCAAACCCGCCGCAATTGCATGCCGGCCCCTGTTCGTTTAGGGGCATATGCCCCAATTCTCCCGCAGCATTGCCTGCCCCACGGTAAAGACGGTTATCTAAAATCAAACCGCTACCAACTCCCGTGCCAAGGGTTAAACAAATTAAATTCTTAACGCCACGGCCCGCACCAAATTTCCATTCGGCCAAAGTGATCAATTTAACATCATTATCAACAAAAACAGGCATATTTAACTTCTTTTGCAAAATGGACTTTAAGGGTACATTTTTCCAGCCTGGTATGTTGGGCAAAAAACGCACGATACCCTTACCATAATCAATTAATCCAGGAAGGCCTATCCCAATACCTACTACCTCTCGGATTTCCAACTTTTCACAGGCAATTATTTTCTTGATTTCTTTGGCCAGAACCGTAATTAGTTTGCTTTTTGAAGAGCTAAAAGGCTTTGTAGGGAAATGGCTTCGGGCAATTACAAACCCTCGCGGATGCACCAGCCCCAATTTGATATTGGTGCCACCGACATCCACACCAACAACATACTTCTTCATAAAATCCTTAGAATTTAGAAATTAAATGAGGACAAAACTTAATAATTTAAATTAAACTATGGCGCTATTCTAACCTAAACGTGAAGGGGATTCAAGCGGGATGGTAAAAAAAAATTGAGAACCCTGACCAGAAACCGATTCTACCCAAATCTGCCCCCCATGTTCCTGGATTATTTCTTTGACAACAGCCAACCCTACGCCTGAGCCTTCGAAGCTTTCAGCTTCCGGTAAACGTTTAAACATATCAAAAATGTCCTGGTAATGTTCAGAAGATATACCGATGCCGTTGTCTTTAATACAAAACAAAAAATCTCGACCGCGTCTTTGCCAATCGACATCCACTTGTGGCTTATGTTCATCCTTTCGGGAAGAATACTTAATGGCATTACCAATAAGGTTAAAAAATACAACCGTCAGTTTTAAACGGTCAGCTATAACAATTGGGAAACTCTGTGGTAAATTGATAACAGCAAAAGTTTTTCCAATCAGAAATTCCTGTCTCTTAAGCGACTCTTTGACAACATCTTCTACCTCTACTTTTTCAAAAGGCCTTCGAATACGCGTGATTTTAGTCATTTCCAAAAGATCTTTGACCATGACATCCAAACGATGGGTTACCTGACGCAGGTGACAAATCACCTGTTGTGTCTTAAAATCAAAATCAATAGAATGTTCTTGTAAATAAGCGCTATAACCAAGGATACCGCTTAAAGGCCCATTGATATCATGGCTAATAAGGTGCACATAACGATCCAAGTCACGATTGATCTTTTCAAGTTCTCTTTTCTGACGACTGGTTGTTTCCAAACTACTGGCCAATTCGATATTCTTACTTAACATCTCTGCCTGATAACTCTTTAACTGGTCACTCATACGGTTAAATGCACTGGCCAATTCCCCTATTTCATCAGATGATTTAACAGTCACGTGTGAACCCAATTTCCCTTGGTGTAAGGCCCTGACACCATGAACAAGAATGTTTAAAGAGGTATGGATACGATGAATAATTGCTGAAGCCAAAGCTAAAGCGAATAAAAGACTTAAAACCAGATTAACCCATAAAATATGCTGGCTCCTTTCTTGCAAAAGGTTGGTTCTGTTTACAGATGCATCTATTTGGGACCAAACTTCTCCCAACATTTTTTTAAAATCCTTAGTTAAATCTGCCTGCTGGTTTTCTATTTTGTCTAGGTCTTCCATGGACACTTGATAGCCTCCCAAGGAAACGGCCTTAAACATTTCTTGTACATTCCGATCATAAAAAGCGAGTGTCTTTTGGATGTTTTCAAACATCTTCCTTAAAGATCCCGATATGCGGGGCAGATGGAAAGCTTTTTGAATCTTTTTTTGAGCTCCTAAGCTGTCATCTTGAAATTGCCCATGTAAATCTTTTACATAATCCAACAGATACTGCCGTCGGCTATCATTGATGTTACCAAAAGCCAATTCTTCTGCAGAACTTGTGAGTTTTTCAAAAAGAATCTCTTTTTTAAGCTGTAAATCATTAAGCACAGAGGCTGATTCCATCAATGCCAAATCTTTCTTGGCAACCTCATTAAACTCCCAGTGAATCTTAGTCAATTCCTGCCAGGAGATGAAAGCGTAACTGCCAAAGAATGCTAAGAGTACTGCAGTCAATAATATAATTTTGGAAGATATTCTCATAAAATCCTATGGATTATACTGTCCAAAAGCCACTACACAATTACGGCCTTGAGTTTTGGCGCGGTAAAGGGACCAATCGGCCTTATCAATAAGCTCTTCGACCCCTTTACCTCCTGTGGGATAAGTGGATATACCTATGCTGATGGTAATGCGGATAGAAGTATCATAGGCCTTGATCAACCTTTGTTCGGTCGCTTTACGGATACGCTCGGCGACCAAACGCGCTCCTTCTAAATCAGTCTCTGGCAAAACCACACAAAATTCTTCTCCCCCATATCGTCCAACGATATCAATCTCGCGGATATTTTCTTTAATGATTACAGCGACCTCTTTAAGAACACAGTCCCCTGTTAGATGGCCATGCTGGTCATTGATCATCTTGAAATGATCTGTGTCCAACATTAGAAATGACAATTTAATTTTCTTGATAGAGGCACGCTTGACTTCTTCCTCAAAACGCTCCAGAAAATAACGGCGGGTATAGACTTCGGTCAATCCATCGGTCACCGCTAAACGCTCAATGTCTTTATAAAGTTTTATGCGCCGAAGCGCTAAAGCAAATTGGTGGGCAAGAATATTGAATTTTTCCTGGTCTTTCGCAGGCACCCCTTTGTGTATCAAAAACCCCAGATTTTCCTCCTTACTTTTAAGGGTAAAGACGGAATAATCACCGGAAATAATCTGACCCTTGGACGACTCTCCTAAATCAGCGACCAGTTGGCAATCTTCCACAGTAACGTTCTCTTTTAATTTCTGATGAAAAAGATTGAAAGCTTCCTGTTCGTTAAAATGGCGGCTGATGTCTTTAGTCATCTCATACAAAGTAAAAATTTGCATCGCTTCTTTTTCCAATCGCGCTTTCTCACTGTAAGCCTTGTCTTTTTGCTCAATGATACCTTGGAAGGTCCGTTTAGCTTTTAAAACATCTTCATCTGCATTTTGTTCCAGTTGAAAGACAACGACCTTGACCAAATAAAACATCAGGCCAATGAAGACAAAGGTAATTATAACTAAGATGCCGAACATATACAGTTGCGCCCTCCTTTTTTGGCTTTATAAAGGGCCTCATCCGCTTTAAGGATCAATTCTTCTTTTAAACGTGCGTCTTTAGGAAAATTTGCCACGCCTATGGAGACCGTCACGCTGGTTTTCTGACGACGAAGGACTATCTCTTTATCCTGGATTTTTTTACGTAACTCTTCCACCAGTCCCATCGCTTTGGACTTAGGGCAGTCCGGCAGAAGAACACAAAACTCTTCCCCTCCATAACGACACACCAAATTACCTGGTTGTTGAAAATGTTCCATAAGAACCTCCGCCACATGACGCAGGACAATATCACCAGCAATATGACCGAAATTATCGTTATATTTCTTAAAATAATCCAGATCTACTAATATAAAGGTCAACTCATGTTTATTACGGATACTTCTGGCAATTTCTTCATCGAAACGTCCCATTAAATGCCGACGCAAATACAGCCCTGTCAATCCGTCCCTGATCGCCAGTTCTTCCAAGCGCTGATACAGCTGGGCGTTTTCCACGGCTATGGAGGTCAAGTCCGCGATTGTTCTTAAGAAACGCAGATCGTCGATCGTAAATTGTTGAGGCAAGGGACTGTCGATTCTCAATATGCCTAAGATTTTCTTACCTTCCATCAAAGGCGCGCTCATGACGGAACGTATTTCCCTGGCGTCTTCGGAAGAGACCTTGTCCACATCAAAACGAAAGTCGTTATTGGCATCCTCTACCAATAAGGGATGTAAAGTTTTAACAACCCACTGGTCGAACAAATCCCCATTCTTGGCCTTAAGGTTAATCTGCATCTGACCTTTTTGTGAAGAAGTGATGCCCAGTTCTCCGATTTTGGAATGAAAAAGGTAAAGGATGACGGTAATATCTTTATGCCCAAAAAGCTTGTTGACCTCAAATGAAAGCGTATTGGAAGTCTCTTCCAGGCTCAAACACATGCTCAGTTTTTCGGTCAAATCTTTGAGTTGGGAATAGTTAATGATCTTGTGGCGAAAAACTTCGATAGTTTGCCATTCATTGCTCAGTTCGGCTTTAAGCATGTTTGTCTTTTCAAAATATTCTTCTTTTTGCAGACTAATAAGGGACTGTTTTTGGGAAAGGCGCCGGTGGAAAATCACCAACAGAACGATATTGACAACCAAAGCAACGGCTAAAAAGAAAAACGCCGCATGATATTTTGCGGCGTATACAAACAGACCCACCAGAGGTAGCAGGAAGCTAAAAACTGCTAAAAAATACAACCTAAACAATGGTTTCTTCTGTTTGGACATCAAAGAAGTGCACCTTGCTCATGTCGAAGACCAAATCCATCTCGCGATTGACCTCCGGCCTATCATGCGCACCAACACGGGCGATAAAATTATGCTTACCCGAACTCAAATACAGATAGACTTCGGAACCTAACGGTTCCACCACCTCACAAGTTGCACGTACAGTATTATCCACAGAGGCTTCTGAGGCAAATAATTTATCGTAAATGTCTTCCGAACGAATCCCCAAGAAAACCTCTTTACCTTCATATCCAACCATCTTAGCAAACATGTCCTCAACAACTTTAACCTGGACTTTCCCTTCATCAAAGAAAAACTTACGTTCCTTCTTGATGATTCGCCCCTTCATAAGGTTAATAGGCGGCAATCCTATAAATGAGGCGACAAATTTATTTCTTGGATTATCATAAATAGACATAGGATCCGCGCACTGCTGAACAACCCCATCTTTCATGACCACAATACGATCCCCCATAGTCATAGCTTCCGTTTGGTCGTGAGTAACGTAAATGAAGGTGGTTTGTAAACGCAGACGGAGTTTATGAATTTCAGTGCGCATTTGCACGCGCATTTTAGCATCGAGGTTACTTAAAGGCTCATCGAAAAGAAACACAGCGGGTTTGCGTACAATAGCACGGCCTAAAGCCACTCGTTGGCGTTCCCCACCAGATAATTGACGCGGACGGCGGTCTAAATACTTCTTGATCCCTAAAATATCCGCTGCTTCATGGACACGTTTTTCAATCTCCATTTTTGGATAATTACGCAATTTTAGGCCAAAGGCCATATTTTCAAAGACCGTCATATGCGGATAAAGCGCATAATTTTGAAAGACCATGGCAATGTTGCGATCTTTGGCTGGCACATCATTGACCAGTCTGTCATCAATCCAGATTTCACCGGCAGAAATCTCTTCCAAGCCAGCCACCATACGTAAAATACTCGATTTACCGCATCCGGAAGGTCCAACCAAAACTACAAACTCTTTGTCTGAGATCTCTAAGCTAACATCTTTAACAGCATTTTGGACGCCACCCTTGTAGCTTTTATGAAGATTTTTAAGACGAATACGGGCCATAATTGGTCATTATTTACTCGGGTTGATCATTAATTATTAATAATTTAAAAAATTATTGTATTAAAAACTTCTCTAATAAGCAATCAGTTTTCTGCGTATTCAATAGTGTGAGCAATAACGCCTTTTAAATCCTGGCGCTCAACAATCATGTCAATCATACCATGGGCCAGCAAGAATTCCGAACGCTGAAACCCCGAAGGTAATTTCTGGCGGATGGTCTGCTCGATCACACGTGGACCTGCAAAGCCTATAAGTGCCTTCGGTTCAGCGATAATGATATCCCCGATCCCGGCAAAAGAAGCCATAATTCCCCCCATAGTAGGGTTAGTCAAAACAGAGATATACAAAAGACCTGCTTGGTTATGACAGGCCAAAGCGGCGCAGGTTTTGGCCATCTGCATTAAAGAAACGGCCCCTTCATACATACGGGCCCCCCCTCCGGAACCAGATACGATTACCATGGGCAGCTTATTTTTGGTGGCGTATTCCACTGCACGGGTAATTTTTTCTCCTACTACCGAACCCATGGAACCCATGATAAAACGCGAATCAGTAACAGCTAAAGCCGTTTTATGTCCTTCTATCTGGCCATGCCCAGTAATGACAGCATCAATTAAACCCGTAGATTCCTGGTCTGCTTTTAATTTTTCTTTATAAGTTTTGGGCCCTTGAAAATCCAAGGGATCGGCTGAGGCAATTTGTTCATCATGCTCAATGAAAGTCCCTTCGTCAATCAGATGATCCACTCGTTCTAAAGCAGTTAAAATCAAGTGATAGCCGCATTTAGGGCAAACATTTAGATTATTCTTGAGTTCCTTGGAATAAGCGGGAGACTCACAACCAGGGCATTTTGTCCAAACACCTGTAGGGATCTCCTTACGCTTGACTTTAATGAAGGTATAGTTAGATTTTCCAAATAAAGACATGCTAGTCCATTTTATAAATGGTCAAACCGGACAAAACTTTTGGATAAAAATAAGTCGTTTTAGGAGGCATGCGTTCATCATTAAGGGCAATGGCTTCAAGCTGCTTTATTTGGACAGGGTTTAAAATAAAACCCGCATCAGCTTGACCTTCCTGGACAGCCGTAATGACTTGCGCAGGATCTTTGGAATAGACGATGTCTTCTGAAAGCACTCCCACCTGGTCAAAAATAAAAGATTTTAAAATCGCCGCATCAAGGTTTTTATAATCGCGCGAGCCTTCCTGGACGACTTTCTCAATCAATGTTTTGCTTTTTAAACGAAGTAAATATAACCCCTCCTTTTTACATAGGCCCAAAGCATGTTCATTCTGGCCCGCACGGGCCAAAAGAACCAACAAATCTGTTTTGTTCTTAATTTTATCAATGCGGAAATATTGCTCTAATAAATTGACGCTGATGGAGAATTTCTTGACGACACGATGAATAGGGAAAATCTGCAAATCTTTAGAATCCATGTTGGTAAAGTACGTCATGACAAAATTGAAAGGTTCTTTACCGGTTGGGTTTTTATACTTCTTTAAACAATCGCGCCGGATCTGATTAGCTACCTCAAAACGGTGGTGCCCATCACAGATAAACAGATTCTGACCATCCATGACATCTACAACTTGTTGGATTTTGTCAGGGTCAGCCAAACGCCAAATCATATGTTTGACCTTATCTTGATCCATGGCTTCCAAATAAGGTTTTTGACTGGCTAATTCTTTTAAAAAAATCTTTTCTATGATATTCATTTTATCGCTATAGCCGATAAAAATAGAACTTAAATTACTTTTTAAAGCCGTCCATAGCAGATGCCGATCGGTTTTGGCGGCCGAATGAGTGTTCTCATGAGGCAAAATCTTAACACCAGCGTCTTCATTGAGATTCAAGAGGGCTAAAAAACCTGTACGGGTATATTTCTGGCCAAAATAAGTATAATCCTGTTTATAAAAATCGGA